>CASEAD010000019.1 GCA_949285775.1 uncultured bacterium | reverse complement strand
TCCTCTATATCATCCTTCTCATAATTAATAATCTCTTCCCTATAACATAAAGTCTTATTTAATAAAAATACCCCTAAACAAAATATAACAATAACCGCAATCTTATTATCTGCAATAACTCTTATCCCCTTAAAAAAATACCCTATCCATCTTTTTATTATTCCCACTACAAATCACTCTCTATCTAAAAATAATTATACCCTAACTACTACCTAATTACAAGTAATTATAATAAATATAAATCTATTTATCAAATCTCTCCTTATAAGAACAATGCTTACATATATCTAAATATACACACCTATTCCTAAACCCCTCTCTAATACACCTAAACTTATCACTATTAACTATATTATCCAAACTATCCCTATAAATATTCCCTAAATAACTATTACCATTACTATCCAAACAACATATAACCACCGTACCATCTACCAATATTCCAATATGACTCTTCCCCCCATAACAATATCCTACCTCATTATAATAATCATTATCTATCCTAGGCCAAACAAACTCATCACCCATACTAATATAAGTATTATTATTAATCTTATTTCCCCTCTCTATTACCCCATAATAATCATAAATCTTATCAATAATAACCCCTAACCTCTTATCTAACTTACCATCTACTAAAGTCCAAAACCTATAATTAATTATAATATCTCTAACATTACCAACACCATCTAATATATCTTCTATATAATTATCTTTATTATTCTCACTATGAAGCGAAATATTAATCTGCCTAACAACACCACTATCCATAATATCTCTTATCCTACTTTTCAAAAACACCCCATTAGTAGTAATATTAACAAACTTATTATATTTCTTACATATATCCAAAATATCCCTGAACCCACTATGAATCAAAGGCTCCCCCTTAACATGCAAATATATATAATCAGTATATTTATCTATATTCCTAATAACCCTCTCAAACTCAACTACACTCATCTCTCTAATATCTCTATTATCCTTAGAACAAAAACTACAACTAAGATTACACCTATTAGTTATCTCTATATAAATCCTCTTAAACCTCATATTAACCTCACAAATAAATAAGGACTAAACATAATTTAATCCCTATCCTTACCAATTACTCCTCTTATTACCAGTATATACCTCAACTTCAATAACCCCACTAATACTCTTATCAAGCATATCATCCTGATTCTCTGTATCTATACATAAAGTTATATCCTCTTCCTGACAACTATCACTTAACCATAAAACAAATACATAACTATCAAAACTATCAGTATAACCAGGCAAATCTTGCTGAATATTAGTAAGAATCATTCTACCATCTTCCATACTAACAACTTCCCCACTAAAATCACCTTCTGTTAATACTACCCCATTCTTAACCAATTTCCATTTAACATACTTACTTAGTAACACACTATCAATACTCAAATTATTCAAAACAATATCATAAATAACCCCACTAGGATTACCACTAACACCCCTTACATTAAAAGTAATATATATAACATTATCCTCCACCTCAGTACTACTACCACTAATCAAATCATCCACCTTATAATCTAATATCGGATATAAATTTAAATCACTATTACTAAAACTAGTATTACCATATATACTAGTATCAATCCCTATAGTAGCAGTACTAACATTAGCATCTATATCAGAACTAACTAAAGCATAAGTAATCCCAAGTAATATAATACCAATACAAAAAATATATATAACTAAAATCTTTCTATCCATATTTCCTATAAATCTCTTCATATATCCTCCCATAATCTATACCAATTATAACAAAAAATATTACCACCTACAAGATAAATCAACATCTAACTATCCCTATCATTATCCACACTATTAGGACACATTATAAATATATCTCTCCTACACTTAATCATACAATTATATAAAATAATCTTTAAATCCATATCTTCATATTCATCATAAGTACTATACTTATCCCTAATAACACTAACCAATATAATATAATCATATATCTTATTAATATTATTCCCTACTATAGAATAATCTATTACCACTCTCTTATTATTCCTACTCCTAACCCCATCCTTACTATAAATATCAAAATAATTATTATCAAATATAACAGATCTATCCCTATACTTATTTCCTAATACCAATACCTCCCCCTCTATATTAGATACAATCTCATTAATAAGCATACTCTTATTCTTACCAACCATCAACCTCCTACTATCATCATAATAACAATATTTAATCTTACTCTTATCAAAAGAACCATCTATACTCTCATTATTTATATCAATAAACCTCTTTGTAATATCTTCTACTTCCTTATATCCAGTATATACATTCTTAATAGGTATCTTTTTCTCATTATTCAAATATTTCTTATAATCATATATATTCTTAACACTATTACTAATAAAACTCTTATTATCATAATCATAATTAATAATACAACACTTATCAATTATACAATCAAATCCATACTTACTAAGCAACCTATCACAACCCTCTAATAAAATAACATACTTATAACTATCATCAAAACTCTTTCTAACCATCTTTATCATACTATCCCGATCAATCATCATATTCTCTTCTAAATAGCCCCTATAATAATTAACCATATCTCTTATAATATCTTTCTTATCATTATCCATATCACTATCCTCATCATAACTATCAATAAGAGGAATAATAACATTAGAAACACAACGAGAAAAATACCCATCCTCACAAGTATCCCTTAACCTATTATAAATATCTTTCTCCCCCCTTCTCTCCATAGGATATCTTCTCTTAATAAGCTCATATACCAAATGCTCTAAAGCACTACTATTATCTAAATAATGACTATATAACACAATATCATCTAATATAGCACTATCACTATCTCCATTAATATACCTAATAACAAAACTATCATCACCATTATATATATTAAAACACCTATTCTTATCATCATACCTATATTCAATAGAATTTAAATATAAAAAATTAGCAATATCAACCTCTTCCTTAGATAACAATAACTCATCATTAATACTCCTCAAATACCCCCTCCTCTTACTAATCATCTTCTTATTAAAACTATCCATCGAAGTATTTTCCTTAAGAAACATCCTCTTAAACATATAATTATGATAATCCCTAAAAGTATCATAATCTAAATAATCCTTATTAAAATATAACAACTCCCAAAATCCCCTACAAAACTCCTTAAACCTTCCCTTATCCTTATATAAAATATTCTTAATATAATTACTAATAATCCTATACTTATCATATTCCCCAATAACAATATATCTAGAATTATATAACTTCTTACCTAAACTATCAATATCGTATATATTAATATCTATATCATACAAACTATCC
>CASEAD010000018.1 GCA_949285775.1 uncultured bacterium | reverse complement strand
TTAACTACAAATAAACTATATATCTACTATCTTTCCCTTACACTTACCACAATCAGAACAACCATTACATACCAATCTACTCCCACATTCTACACAATTATCCCTATAATGAGGCTTATATAAATACTTATCATCTATCTCTCTACCATAACCATCTTTTAATTTAAATATAATATCCCTACCCCTATAATTAACTAAAGACCTATAAGCCATCTTACTCTGCAATCTCTTACTATTAATAGTATATAACCTATTATCCTTAATAAACTTAGTACCAGTCTCTATAAAACAAAACCTAACATTATATTTAACACACTCTTCCCTAAGCAACTTTACCCAATCAAAATTACATTCCCTAGCACCACCATAATTCTCTCCCCCACATATAACTTGCTCTATCTTACCACTCTCTAAATACTTTTCTATACTAACTCTCCCAATAAAAGGAGCACACATAATACCCTTATGCTTAAAAGACAACTCTAATAATATAGGTATCCTCTCATCAGCCCTCATCTGATTCTCACAAGTAACATTAAAGAATACATTATCATAACCATCTCCCCAATCCAAAGGCAAACATTTTAAAACCCTTTCAGGCCTCTTAGTAAGCAAAAAAAACTTAACATCACTCCTAATCTTCATTATTCTCCAAGCATCATCTCTCCATATATCAGCTTCTTCCAAAAAGAAATCAGAATTCATACAAACCCTAATCATCTCCCCAGACTTAACCTTATAATTACCATACCTATCCTTACTTAAAGGATAATTAAACCCCTTAGTCTTATAAATAACACTTCCATCCTTATTAGCCCTAACATAATCTAAATAAAACATATAACAATTCTTACAACCTTCACTTATCTTCTTACACCCATGCCAAGGATTCCATATATCATGCATAACTACCACCTACAAAAATTATATATTATTAATAAGTTATAGTCAAATACTTAATTATTTTAAAATAACTATATAAAATCTCCCAATTTAATGATATAATACCAATATAGGAGGAGGTATGATATGACAGATCATATAGAAGCAAAAAAAGAAGAAATTGCTAAAACAGTAATTATGCCAGGTGATCCACTACGTGCCAAATTTATAGCAGAAAACTACTTAAAAGATTATAAATTAGTTAATCAAGTAAGAGGAATATATGCTTACACAGGAACCTATAAAGGAAAAACAATTACAGTTATGGCCTCAGGTATGGGAATACCAAGTATGGGAACATATTCATATGAATTATATAAATTATATGATGTTGAAAACATAATAAGAATAGGAACAACAGGCGCATATACTAAAGATTTAAATATTTATGATTTATTATTAGTAGATAAATGCTACTCAGAATCAACCTACGCTAAGGTACTAAGTAATACTGATGATAAATTTGCATACCCATCTAATTACTTAAATGAAATAATACTAAAAACAGCAGAATATTTAAATGATAGTATAACATTATCCACAATTCATTGTAGTGATGTCTTCTACGAAAAAGAAAATAAATTCCAAGAACTATATAAAAAATATAACTGCCAAGCTGGAGAAATGGAATCATTTTCCCTATTTCATAACGCTAAAATATTAAATAAAAATGCAGCCTGTATCCTAACTGTATCAAATAATATAGTAACCGGTACTACTACTACCAGCAAAGAAAGAGAAACAACCCTAAAAAAAATGATAGAACTAGCACTAGAGGTAGCTATAAAACTATGATTAATTTAGCAAAAATACCCAAAGTAGAACTTCACTGCCATTTAGATGGCTCTGTAAGACCATCCACCATAGCAGAACTAACAAATAATAATATAAAAGATATTTATAATGATACAGTTGCTCAAGATAAATGTTTAGATTTAAACGATTATCTAACTAAATTTTCCTTACCAGAAAAAATAATGCAAACTAAAGAAAATTTAGAAAGAATAGCTTATGAATTAGCAGAAGACTTAATTAAAGATGGCGTTATTTATGCCGAAATAAGATTTGCTCCTTTAAAACATACACACAAAGGTTTAACTAAAGAAGAAGTTATAGATTCAGTATTAAAAGGACTAAATAAAGTAAAAAACATAGATATAAATTTAATATTATGTATGATGCGAGATATGTCTTATGAAGAAAACCTACAAATAATAGACTTAGCCCTTAAATATAAAGATAAAAAAGTAGTTGCTATAGACCTTGCAGGAGCAGAAAAATTATATCCAACTAAAAATTACAAAAAATTATTTGATATTGCTAGAGAGAAAAAGATACATTATACAATACACGCTGGCGAAGCTGATGGCAAAGATTCCATAAAAGCCGCTTTAGATTTCAAAGCCCAAAGACTAGGCCACGGCGTACTAATAACTGAAGATAATACATTAATAGATAGAATCAAAAACGAAAATATCTTACTAGAAATGTGTCCCACTAGCAACATCCAAACAAATGTTATAGATACTTATAAAAATCACCCCTTAGAACAACTATATAGAAAGAATTGTCTAGTATCTATCAACACTGATAATAGAACCGTATCTAATACAACATTAACAAAAGAATATGAAATGATACTAAAAAATCAATCTCTTACAATAGATGACATTATAAAAATGAATCTAAATGCTATCAAATACTCTTTTGCTAACCAAGAAACTAAAAATAAAATAATTAATATAATTACAAACTATCAAAAAGAATATCTTTAAAGTGATATTCTTTTAAAATTTTTCATCTTTTTTTCATTTTGTAGTTATTCGCTCACGAACCTTTTTAACTTCCTCATATTATATTGTGAAGGGAGGAAAAAAATGAACGAAAACATAACTAATAATACACCAGAAACAAATAAAGACGAATGCTTATGTAAAGTTATCGACTGTATCTGCAAAAATGGCGCTACCGGACCTACTGGTGCTACTGGAAGACAAGGGCCTACCGGACCTACTGGCGCAACAGGTGCTACTGGTGCCACTGGCATTCAAGGACCTACTGGACCTACTGGCGCAACAGGTGCTACTGGTGCCACTGGTATTCAAGGACCTACCGGACCTACTGGTGCAACAGGTGCTACTGGTGCCACTGGTATTCA
>CASEAD010000017.1 GCA_949285775.1 uncultured bacterium | reverse complement strand
CAGAAACGTCACTGGAGCGGATGAAGGGAATCGAACCCTCGTAGTCAGCTTGGAAGGCTGAGGTTCTACCATTAAACTACATCCGCACCTACACTAATATTATATTGAGAAAACATTAAATTATTCCTCAACACAACAACAATTATATATTAAATATTTTTAAAAATCAAGTCTTTTGTGTAAAATTTATTAAATTTTTTATATAACAGTAGCATTTTTTGTAGAATTTTGTTATACTTGTACTATATAGGGTAGGAGGAGGTATATAATGAAGAAGACTATTTTTTGTATTGCCATTATAATGCTGACTATATTTTTTTCTACGCAGGAAGTTAATGCTAGCCTAACAGGTACGGTTAATGTTAATGATTCATTGAATTTAAGAGCTAGTGCCTCTACTTCTTCCAATGTCATAACATCTTTTTCTAATGGAACTATTCTAACAATATTAGATACTAACGGGGGAAGTTGTGATGGAGGAGGAAGTTGGTATAAAGTTAGTTATGGTAATTATAGTGGTTACGTTTGTGGAACTTACGTTATATTAAATAATGTTTCTAGTAGTACTAATAACGAAGACGATAGCTATGATAGTAGCAACTATTCTACAGCGCCATCTGGTGATGGAACTATTATGTGCTATGAAGATACTGGAGATGTTACTTTAAGAACATCTGCTAATGGTAGTTATGGAAGTGTTAAAGTATCATGTGGAGAGGAAGTAACAATTAATAATGTGGTTGAGACTAATAATGGGTACTGGTGGTATCATATTACAAGTTCTAAAGGTAGTGGATATATTAATAATATTTATGTAAATACAACGGTTTTAACACCTACTGCAGAAGCATATTATAAGAATAATTCTAATGGCGACACAAAAGAAAGTTATACCAATAAGTTAACTTCAGCAGGATTTCCAACTAGCTACATAAATTATTTACTAGAACTACATGCAAGATATCCAAAATGGAATTTTGTAGCAGAGAAAATAAATTTGAATTTTGATGATGTTGTAGATGGAGAGGCTATAGATGAAAGAAGTTTATTAGATAGAAGAAATAATGCTTTTGACGTTGGATATTTATCAACCGCCAGTTATTCATACAATATTTTAAATGATAGCTTTATTGTTTCTGATGAGAGTGGTCATTATAATGCTTCTAAAGAAGCTATCGCTTACTACATGGATCCAAGGAATTATTTAAATCAAAAGTATATATTTGCCTTCGAAACTTTAAATTATAGTGCGAATCAGTCTACTACATTAGTATCGTCTATTATTTCTAGTCAATCATTTTTTAATTCTATTTATTCAAAATCATGGATAGATGGAACCAATTCTGCTAGTGGTGATATAGTTAAGGCTAGCAGTGAAGCAAATGTTAGTGCATTGCATGTTGCTACGAGGATTAAACAAGAGATGGGAACATCTTTAACTACTAGTGATTCTAGATTAGGTGGTAATTTTACGTATAATGGGACAAGTTATTCGGGATATTATAATTTCTTTAACATAAAATCTTCTTGCAAGAATTGTAGTTCTATTTATGCGGGTTACGCTTATGAAAAAGGTTGGAATACACCTTATAAAGGAATATTAGGTGGGGCTAATTTTTTAGGTAAGAATTATATTTCAATAAACCAAGATAATATATATTATCAAAAGTTTGATGTATCTACTAATGATGGTCATTATACCCACCAGTATATGCAAAATTTAGCTGCTCCAATAAGTGAAGGTGGAGCAACATATACAGGATACTTATCTTCATTAAAATCATATTTAGATACCGCAATTACCTTTGTAATACCAGTTTATAATAATATGCCAACTTATGCTGTAACCGCGCCAAGCTTAGGCAATCCAAATAATTATTTAAGTGACATTAAAGTTAATGGCAGTACTATTTCTAACTTTAGTTATGATACATATAATTATAATGTTCATTTATCTAGTGAGGCAACTTCAGTATCTATAGCAGCAACAAAGATAAATTCTAAAGCATCTATTACAGGAGTAGGTACGATCGCCATTTCTTCTAATAATCAGACTAATGTTATATATGTTACGTCTGAGAATGGTAAGACAAGAAAATATACAATTAATTTTACAAGAGATGCTAGCAATCCTACTACTATTGGCGATGCAATGAATAATTCTGGATTTAAGTATAATGATAACTATTTGTTTGGAATTGATGTAGGTACTAATGTATCCAGTTTAATTAGCAATATATCTAGTTATAATAATTCTGTTGGAATTGAAATTACTTCTTTAAATGGAACTGTTAAGACTAATGATAGCTTTAGAACTGGTGATAAGATAAAAATTACTGGAAGTGATGGTACTAAAACATATACAGCAATTATATTTGGGGACGTAAATAGTGACGGATTAATTGATAAAAATGATTTATTATATGTTCAATCTTATGTGTTTGGTTATACTTCTTTTGATTCTTTGAAATTATATGCTTCTGATATAAATAAAGATGGCAAAGTAGATAGAAATGATTTATTGTATGTTCAGTCGCATGTATTTGGTTATTCTAAAATTAATCAAGGATAGATAGGGTGATTTTATGAAAAAAAACTTAATTATTTTTTCAATACTTTGTTTTTTCACTAGTAGTGAGGTAATTTTTGCAGATACTAAGGCTAGTATTTCTGTAAGTACTTCTAATACTATTGTGGGTAACTCTGGTAGCGCTACTGTAACTGTTAGTTCCGATGGCGTATTAGGACAAGTATATGGTACGTTTAGTTGTGGCGGGTTAGGCAGTACAGATTTATATTATTATAATAATGATGGTGCTGCTGTTAAGAGTAAAACATATACAATTAAATGGACTGCAAAGAGTGCTGGAACATATACTTGTTCAGTTAGTGGTTTGCAAGTAGGAACTTTAACTAATCCCGAGGAGGGTGTGAAATCTATTGGAGCAACTTCAAAGACTATTACTGTTATTTCAAGTAGTTCTTCTAGCTCTTCAGGTAGTTCTTCAAGCGGTGGTACAACATCTGATAAAAAAACATATAGTTCGGATAACAACTTAAAGAGTTTAAGTATAGATGACTTTGAATTGTCTCCTACCTTTAATAAAGATACAACTGAATACAGTTTAACTGTTGATCAAAGCGTAGAAACAGTCAAAATAAATGCAACTGCTAACGATGATAAAGCAAGTGTAAGTGGAATTGGTGAAGTAAATTTATCAGATGGAGATAACAATATTGAAGTAAAAGTAACTGCCGAAAATGGCAATGAAAAAATATATAAAATAAAAATAACAGTAGAGGATCAAAATCCAATTATTGTAACGATCGATGATAAAGAATATACTATAATGAAAAAAAATAATGATATAATAGACAAGCTTGATGATTATGAAGAAGGAACTATTGTAATAGACGGTCAAGAAGTAGTAAGTTATAGTAATCCAAATAATAATTTAACATTAGTTATATTAAAAGATGAAGAAGGAAATTTAGGATATTATGTATACAAAGATAACGAATATACTTTATATGAAGAAAATACTTTTAATGCAGTAAGGTTATACCTATTAGAAATGCCAGAAGATAAAATACCAGATGGATATAAAGAATATACCTTTACCTACAATGAAAAAGAATATACCGGATACAAATTAAATGAAGGTAGTGATTATTATCTAATATATGCAATGGATGTTAATACAGGAGAAGAAAACTTATATTTATATGATAGTAAAACTAGTATAGCTAGTAGATACGATGATGGCATATACGAATATTATAATAATCAATATAATACTGATACCAAAATATATAAAACTATTATAGTTGGTTTGATTGGCATTGATGTATTAGCAGTAATAATATTAGTAATTAAATCCATTATAAAAAGCAAAAAAAGAAGGAACACAAACGTTAAACTAAATAGAAAGGTTAACTAAAAACCATTTCTTTTTCTTTATAAAAAAATATGTAAATCGTTGCAATTTCACATGTTACATATTAAAATCAAATTAATAAATTCTATTGACATCGAAAAAGCTTTAATATATAATTAAAATGTATGGTTGTAGGCCATATTAGTTTGTATTGATATGCAAATTTTGTCTAATATTAGTTACATATTAGGTTAAGAAAGAGTTGATATCGTGAGAAAAATATATACTAGCATTGATATTGGAACCTATTCTATGAAGTTTGTAGTAGGTGAAATATACAACAATAAAGTTTATGTTTTAGCATCTCATTGCATTAGTTCAAAAGGTATAAAAAAGGGCTTAGTAGTTGAACCAAACCTAGTAATTAATACAATTAAAGATGGAATACAAGAAATAAATGGCATGCTTGGAATAGAAGTAAAAAAAGTAATTGTAAACATTCCAGACTATAATGCAAAATTTACTCCAGTTAGTGGGAAAGTAGAAATTAACGGAAAAGTAACTGCCGACGATATCAACAAAGTTGTTAAAGATTCAATATATAATCGTTTAGATAAAGATTATGAACTGGTTACTGTAGTTGATTCAGATTATATTATCGATGGTAATGCAGGAATTAGTAAACCGGTGGGTAAAAGTGGACAAAAATTAGAAATAAAGGGTATAATGGTATCAACGCCTAAGAAAAATGTTTATTCTGTCTTAAGCGTCGTAGAAGGCGCGGGATTAGAAGTGGTAGATATCACGGTATCGGGGTTAGCAGATTATTATGAAGTTAGAAATAATAATCTTGATAACAAGGTTGGAGTAGTTATTAATTTAGGACATGAAAAAACATCTGTTAGCATATTTGATCATGGAAAATTAATTAATAACGAAACATTACAAATAGGTGGAATAAATGTTGAAAAAGATATCGCCTATGTATTTGGGGTAAGTATTTTTGATGGCAGGACACTTAAAGAGAAATTTGCTAGCAGTCACAGAAGATTTTGCCAACTGAGTGACATTTATGAAGTTAAAAATACAATTGGTGAAATTATTAAATTGAATCAATTAGAGGTGTCTGAAGTTGTTATGAGCAGAATGCTAGAAATAATGAACTTATGCAAAAAACAAATCAGAATGCTTATTAATCAAGATATAGGTTATATAGTATTAACAGGTGGACTTACAGAAATTAAGTCATTTAAGAATTTAGCATATGAAGTTTTTGGGAAAGATGTTATCATATATTCAATGACAACATTAGGAGTAAGGGATAACAAATATTGCACTGCACTTGGAATGATAAAATATTTTTCTTCAAAAATGGAAACTAGAGGTAGAAACTATTCAATGTTTAATATAGAAGAAGAAACAGCGATAGTAACACCTAGTAATAAATTAAAAAAAGATAACGCAATTATAAATAAAATATTTGGAAATTTTATAACGAATAAGGAGGACAAATAATGAATAATATGTTAGGCTTAGAAATGGATCAGTTAGCAAAAATAAAAGTTATAGGTATAGGTGGAGGAGGCTGTAACGCAGTAAATAGAATGATTTCTTCTGGGCTAAAAGGTGTAGACTTCATTGTTGCTAATACTGATGTTCAAGCTTTAAATAAGTCTTTAGCCCCAATTAAGTTACAAATAGGTAGCGAACTTACTGATGGCCTTGGAGCAGGTGCAAACCCTGAAATAGGTCGTGAAGCAGCACTAGAAAGTAAATCAGCTATCGAGGATACATTAAAAGGTGCCGATATGGTTTTCATTACCTGTGGTATGGGGGGTGGAACCGGTACAGGAGCTGCACCAGTAGTAGCAGAAATTTCACAAGATTTAGGAGCACTAACAGTAGCAATCGTTACTAAACCATTTAGTTTTGAAGGAAAAAAGAGAATGGAACAAGCTATCAGTGGATTAGATGAGCTAAGGAAACATGTCGATAC
Source organism: uncultured bacterium (assembly GCA_949285775.1). Taxonomy (GTDB): domain Bacteria; phylum Bacillota_I; class Bacilli_A; order RF39; family UBA660; genus RUG11198. The sequence continues at coordinate 12,754 of CASEAD010000017.1, read as the reverse complement.
AATAATTGTTATTCCAAACGATAGATTAAGAGAGTTAATCGATAAAACAACACCAATGTTAGAAGCGTTTAGAGAAGTTGATAATGTATTACATCGAGGAGTTCAATCAATTTCTGATTTAATAGCGGTAGCGGGCTTAGTAAATCTTGATTTTGCTGACGTTAAAACAGTAATGAAAGATAGAGGTAACGCCTTAATTGGAATAGGTGTAGGTTCCGGAGAAGGAAGAGCTGTAGAAGCAGCTAAAGAGGCAGTCTCTTCACCACTCTTAGAAACATCTATAGATGGTGCAACGGATGCTATTATCAACGTAACCGGTGGTTCCTCTTTAACATTGTTTGAAGTAGAGGAAGCTGCAGAAATAATAAGAAGTGCTGCTAATACCGATATAAATACAATATTTGGAGCAGTTATTAATGAAAATCTAAATGATGAAGTAATTGTTACCGTTATTGCAACGGGATTTGAAAAACCAAGTGAACCACTATATCATAACTTTAACAATGCTAATAGAGAAAGTTTATACAAGGATACAACAACAGATGATATAGATAGCGATTTTGATGTGCCTCCTTTCTTAAGAGACCGTAATGATTATTAATATAAAAATCTTGCCAGTAATCTAGACAAGATTTTTTTAAATATTATAATCGTAAAAACTACTAAAAAGAAATATATGTTAAATTAAATATTTTATTATATAATTATCAATATCACAAAATTAATATACAATATATAAAAATTACTTTCTAGTGTAAAATAATGTCTATTAAGTGTAAAATATATTGTATTTTTTTTGAACTTGTATTATATTAATAATAAATAATAAAGAGGAGTGTGATATTACATGATTTATCCATCTATTGATAAAATACTTAACATAGTTGACTCAAAATATGCCTTAGTATATATAGCGGCTAAAAGAAGTAAACAAATGACGAAGACTAATCATTATCAAATGGACGAAAAAGAATACAAATCTTCTAAAAATATTGGAAGAGCTTTAGAAGAAGTATATGCCAACTTAATACATATCAATTAGAGTGCATATGAATAATAAAGGATTTACTTTAATTGAAGTAATTATAACTTTTGGAATTATTACTATACTTACAGTAACAATTACATATTATATTGGTAATAGCTTTAGTATTAGTAAAGAAACAGCGTACGATTTAATGAAAGACAATATAATATCAGCTAGTTATAGTTACATATCCGAATGTGATAATGAATTTCTTGAATGTGGGTATGAGTGGCATAATAATGAAACAAAATTTACTGCATCAGTCTTAAAAAAGAGTGGTTACATTGATAGTTTAGATAGTCCAATAGACAATATTGATTTATCTGAATGTATAATAGTTCATGCCACCAAAACAAATGGTGTAGTAGACGTTACACTAGAAGATAATTGCTATTAGTAATAGTATGGTGGATAAACAGGGTATGGTTGATAGTACGGTCTAGGATAAAAAGCTGGCGCTAATAGTCCACCAGTAATTCCACCTAATAGGAATGGAAAGGCAAACCCAGCGAATCTGTTTCCTGGTGGCATAGGCCTAGGTCTTCTATTGAAATTAGGATTAAACATCTTTTATTCTCCTTTCAATGTATTATATAAAAAAAATAAAAAAAGTTTAATTAAAGTATTTTAATTTAGTTATTTTTTTGATATAATGTTAGAGAGTAGGTGGCTAAGTATGAAGAAGGTAATAATGCTTGCGTGTTTAGTATTGCTACTAACAGGATGTGTAAAAATAGAAACCAGTGATAATGACTACATACAAATAATTAACTACTGCTTAAATGATAATGACATCTCTAATAATGTTGCTTTGGGATATAAGTTTTATGTTCCAAGGGGAGTAAAACTAATAAAAAACTATGATTATAATCAGAATTTTTTAATAGATGATAATTATCTATATTTATATGTCGATATCATTAGTTATTATTACAATAATAAGTTAAACTATGATGATAGTTTAGGAAATTATTATTATCAAGAGTTTTCATTTGATAATAAAGAGGGATATATTGCGATTTCTGAAAACGAAAACAACGAATATTATGTCACAATAATTTACAATTATGCAAAGATAGAATTTTATTCTACGGAAGACAAGCTACCAAAACTAATAAGTTTGTCTACTATTATCCTTAATAATATTAAATATAACAACATAATAATAGAAGATATTCTAGAAAATAATTCAGGAGACTTTTCCAACGTGACATACGAATTAGACAAGCCTGAAGATGCGAGTAGTAATTTCTCACAATTTTTAGAAGAATATGTTCAAGAGGAAACAGAAGAACAAACATTACCTGATGAATAATTTTAGAAAGAGGTGCTAAAGCTATGAGCTTACTAGATAAGGTAAAAAATTTATTTACAGACGAAGAGATTATTGAAGAAGAGGACGATACTGTTAATATTCGGGAAATAAAAAAAGAAGAAAAAAAAGAACCAGAAGAGGGAAAACTACCCACATTTATGCGTGAAAAAATAGAAAAAGAAGAAAGAGAAAAGAACAATACAGTAGCGCAACCAGATTTTACCCTAAAAGATAATGTTACTGAAACAGATATATCGCCAAAAGCAATCTCAAAAGTTGAAATAAATGATAGCAATGAGCGTCAAAAAGAAGATAACAATAAATTTAAGTTTCCAATAGAATTTGAAGAATCAGATTTCACTCAAACAAGAACTAGTCGTCAAAGTGTAATGTGGTCTCGTGAGGAAAGCAGTAGCACTGCTAGAGAAATGAAAACTATAACTAGAGAAACAGAAAAAAATAAAGGAAAAAAAGTTTCTGAGTTATATAAAGATAAAAAAACAGAGAAAAAAGAAGAAAAGAAATTCAAAGCTACTCCAATTATATCCCCAGTATATGGTGTATTAGATAAAAATTATCAGGCCGATGAAGTATCACAAAACACAACGGATAATTTTGATAAACATAGACCATCTAAAAATGTTGACTTTGATAGCGTTAGAAAAAAAGCATATGGTAGCCTGGCAGAAGACATAAAAGAAAACCTAATGTGCGAAAATTGTGAATATTTAAAAGAAGCTAAAGAATGCCGAAGCAAAAAAGAAAGAAATAATAACGAATCAGATAATAACTTAATGTATGATATATTAAACGATATGGGAGAAGAAAAACCAGAAGATATAACTATAGAAACTGCTACAGAAAATTACTACGATTATGGAGTAGAATACGAACAACCTGCAATAAACAATAGTTATTATGAAGAAAATATTAAAAATACTTCATCAGAAAATAATGGTATAGAAATAATTAATAATGCTAATAGTGATGAAGAAAAAAGAAACCAAGTTAAAGAGATTCCCCCTGTAAAAAGCAAAATTAATTTGTTATCAACACTAAAAAAAAGTGCTGGTGATGAAATAACAGACACAACTAATAAAGGACCTACGGATGATAAAAATGACAAAAATAAAGATTTAGAACTAACAGATGACCTGTTTAGCTTAATAGATTCCATGTACGAAGAAAGGAATGATCAATAATGGTCGATATTAATACATTTTGGGTTATGGTTTTATATATTTTAGGTTCTATTTTACTAGTAAGTTTAATAATATTAGTTGTTAAATTAATTTCAACTGTAAATAAAATTAACAATGTAATTGATGATGTGGAAAATAAAGTAACAAAGTTGAATAATTTATTTAATATTGTTGATACTATTACCGACAGCCTTGCCACTGTAAGTGATATGGTAGTAGATGGTATTAGTAATGTTTTGAAAAAAATATTCGTAAGGAAAAGAAAGGAAGATGAAAAAGAAAATTATGAAAGCTAAAAAAAGTGGACTATTAAAATTTATAGCCGGTTTGGGAATTGGTGCAGGACTTGGAGTTCTATTTGCGCCAAAAAAAGGTAGTGAAACAAGAGAAGATTTAAAAAGAAAACTAGATGAAATAGTAAATAAAATAAAAGATCTTGATAAGGAAGAAGTAAAGAAAGAATTTTTGGCTAAGGTTGACACTGTAAAAAAAGAACTAGAGGATCTTGATAAAGAAAAAGTGGCAAGTATTGCCAAACAAAAAGGAAAAGAATTAAAAGAAAAAGCTGAAGAATTAGTAGAACTAGCAAAAACCAAAGGAACACCAATTTTAGAAGAAATAGCTGAAGATATAAGACAAAAAGCTATTAGTGTAACTAAAGAAGTTTTAAACAAATTAGAAAAAAATACTAGTAAAAGTTAAATTTATTTCCTAAACTTCTATTAAGTCTAAAATTCTTCTATGGAAAATATTTACCACCATAGAAGAATTTTTAGATAATAATACCTAAAAGTTGGTAAAAAACTACATCAAAACGTATCAATATGTAGAAGATTATTCCTTTTTATCAAAAAAATGATATAATAAAAATGTTCATTTTTGAAAGGAGGATTAATAATTATGTTAAGGTTTATTATATGTGAAGATAACCAACAATTCCTAGAAAGAGTTAGTAACATTATAAATAAAGTGATGATGATTTATAATTTTGATTATAAAATTAGTAAATTCAACGAATATAATAAAGAAGTAGAAGTAATTATAAATAATGAAAATGAACAAAAAATTTATATATTAGATATAGAACTACCAAAAATATCAGGGCTAGAAATAGCATCAATTATTAGAGAAAATGATATGGAAAGTACCATTATATTTTTAACCGCACACAACGAATGTCGCAATGATGTATTTTATTCTAGATTATTGGCATTAGATTATATACAAAAAGATAGAATTTGGAGCGACAGATTTGAAGATACAATAAAATATACAATAAAAGCGATTAATAATAGAAGAGTATTATTATTTGAATTTAATTATAATTCTTATAGAATACCATTAAAAAATATTCTTTACATTGATAAAGTGCAAGACCTACAAAAATGTTTAATTCATACCGAAGATGGCGAAGTTTTTGAGATAATCACAGGTGTTGCCGAATTAGCCAAAAGGTTAGGACCTAGTTTTTATCAGTCACACAAAGCCTGTATCGTCAATGTAGAAAAAATAAAAAGTATCAATTACAATGATGGAATTATTACCTTCTTAAATAATGAAAGCGTATATTTATTGTCATCAAGACAGAAAAAAGGACTAAAAGAATATGTATCACGTTACTAAAATACTTATAATATAAATTTACTTTGTACATATCATAATAATTGGAATATTGTAGTAAAAGTTGTTGATAAAATAACTTTTTTTTGTTATAATTTTATTAGAATAAAGGGATGATATTTATGGGTAAAATTATCAATAAAAGGAATATAATTATAGCATCTTTAATAATAATAATCTCTGTAGTAATAGCGCATTTATATGGAACATTAGCTATTTCTAATATAGAAACATTAGAGTTTGAAAAAGTCAATAAAGTTTTTAATTTAAATATAGATGAAGTTGATGATAATACTTATAAAACTACAATTAGTAATAACGACAGCAAAGATTTAAATATTGTCCTAAAAAATGAAGAAGGTATTTCTCTAAATTATGCATTATTCTATAGTGGAGTATTAAATAATAGTGGAATAACCATTGGCGTTCTTGAAGAAAGTGAAAGTAAAAGCAGTGGTGTAATTACCGATAATTCTTCTTATAATATCAAAATTAGAGTAATTAATAATACGAATACAGACATAAATATTAATATTGGAGTAACTTATGGATATGAAAATGGTGGCGATTTATTATTTAATGAAGGGGAATATATAATTGATAAGGTAATTACCAATGAAGAGAATTTAGATTCCAGCGGTGCTAATGCGCCTGAAATAACAAACGAAATGATACCCGTATACTATGATGAGTATGACCACAATTGGAAAAAAGCTGACGAGACAAATAAAGATAAAACAACAATGTGGTATAACTATCAAGATAGACAATGGGCAAATATAGTTTTAAAAGATACTAATAGTATAATTGACTTATCTAACAACATGAATAACGGTACTAATGTAGGAGCAACTTGGGATAAAGAAAATGGCTATATTACTACTAGTAACAGCGGATATATAGACTGTGGCTTTGATAACTATTACTTTGGTGATAAAATATCAATTGTGTTGAGATTTAAATTTAATAGTTTATCTAATTCACCACAAGAGCTAATTGGTAATTGGCAGAATAACACTGGTGGAGGTATATCATACTCACTAATAGATGGAAGTTATCATTTAAATGGAAATTTTAATTTTAGTAATAGTGCTGAACCTATATCCGTAAAAAGTGACGCTAACGTTATATCCGACACTTGGTATACAGTTGTATTAACATATAATGGCAGTAATAATGAAAGCGATAATTTTAAGATCTATATAAATGGTGAATTAACAGGAAGCAGTAGCGCAACAGGTGCAATTATGGTTAGTGATAATCCTCTTAGAATTGGATACAACAGTAATATAACAGTAAGTGATGTACTAATTTTCAATAATGACTTATCAGAAGAGGATATAATGTCAAATTATAACACTAATATTACCAACACTATAAATAAAAATTTAATAATGTACTACAACTTTATGGATGGAGCAGATATTCCTAATGGTACAGTTGTAAGTGATAATAATCAAGATGGATCCCTAGCGTTTTTTGTATGGATTCCAAGATATAAGTATAAAGTTTGGAACATAGAAAAAGCATCTGGACAATACTTATATACGGATAATGATGGAAATGTATATGAAGCTTATAGCAAAGGAGTTGACATTATCTGGGAAAGTGGAACAAATACTACAGGTACAATAAATTGTAGTTATACCATAAATAATTCATTAGAGGGAGTATTCGTGGATGACTATACCAATAATCTTACAACATCAGAGCTTTGCACCGGAAATAATGGGGAATATTATACCCATCCAGCTTTCACTTTTGGAGGAGAGTTAACAGGCTTTTGGATTAGCAAATTTGAAACAAGTGGAACCTTAGAACAACCCTATTCACTTCCAGATAATATCTCTCTTACAACTGACAGTATTAGCGAAGCATTTGATTCTGCTAGTATTATTTCAGAAAATGAACTTTATGGACTTAATAAAAGTAACTACACTTCACATCTAATAAGAAATATAGAGTGGGGAGCTGTAGCGTATCTTACACATAGTATCTATGGGCTTTGTGATGAATATAGTTGTAACGATCTATACATTAATAATAGTACTGACAGTTATACAGGAAGAAGTTCAGGGAACGACTTAAACTCAGGAGAAATATCTTCCAGTAAATATGGTAGCTATTCCTATGAAGGATATATTATAAATGAAGAAACAGGAGAAATAAATACTAATCTTAAAACAAACGCTATTGCATCTACAACAGGAAACATCTATGGCATATACGATTTAGCAGGTGGCAACAGTGAATATGTAATGAGCGTTTTGGCAGGTATGTATGGAACAATCACTTCTCCATTAGATCCAAAGTATTTCGATATTTATTCGTATGGCATAGAGTATAATACTCAAATATCATATAATAGAAGTATTTTAGGAGATGCTATTGGTGAAGTAGTTTTAACAGAAAGTATTGATAATGGTTTATGGTATAATCACTATAATTACTTTATAAATTCATTCTCAGATCTACTAACAAGAGGAGGCCAAGCATCAAATATAGAAAATTCTGGACAATTTAGCTTTGCAGCCGTCAGTAGCAGTACTACCGAAACATATGGATATAGAATAGTAATTAGTTAAGAAATATTTAATTTTACTAATAGAAAACAATAAAATAATTGACAATGATATAAATAAGTATTACAATATACGTTATAAAAGCGAAGATACGGCGTGGAACCCGTGGAGCTATATACAAAAAGAGATTCTATCAGAATAAATAAGGTGGGACCGCGGGTAACTAACTCGTCCTTATAAGTAAATAGAATCTTTTTATATTAAGAAGGGATAGAATGAAAAAAGAAGATTTAATAGATAAATTTTGTGATCAAGAAACAAGCGAAATAATAATTATATATAAAAATGATTCCTCTGGCAAGAAAAAACTAAATATGCAAATATCGTTTAAAGAAAGCAAACGAGTGAAACCAATTGATTGCACAGCATATTATTATTTATGTGATGATAAGAATGAAGACAATCTAGTAAAAAAAATAATAGAAGATTATCTAAATGATGATGGCAATATAATAAAAGTAAACTTTCGAAAATCTCTACCAAGAAATCCAGGAATAAAAGCAATAGAAATATTTAAGGATAATAAATCTAAGTTAACTTTAGGATCTAGAGAAATTGGCTATGATTTTTCTTACGTATATAATATGTTATTAATAAAAAAACGAGAAGGTTATTATAACTACGCTATTGAATTAATAAATAAAGATGCAATAGATAATATAATAATAACAAGTAAATATTCAATAGTATCAAGTATAAGATATTGGGAAGGAGATGGAGAATATTTAATTAAACGATTAAAAAATAAATATCCTCAAAAGGAATTAGAGTACATTGTACCAAAATTATTGATAAGTAGTAGCACTATAAATAAGTATTACGCTTTAATACAATTAGAAATAGACTGCATTATAAATATTTTAAAGATGTATATTGAAAAATACAGCGAAAACTTGTTATATACTTTAGTAACTGAAGAAAGTTGCTTATATCAATTTAAACAAGGCCGTATTCTAATTGATGATAAATATTTAATTGAAAGAACCATGCCTTGTTATCAATTAGCCAATAATATTATTGGTATACGTGCAAATAATAAAAATAAAACGAAAAGGAGAAATGAGACATATGAATATGGAAAAAATGGTAGCGTTTTGTAAACAATACGGATTTATTTACCAAGGAAGTGAAATATATGGAGGACTTGCTAATACATGGGATTATGGTCCACTTGGAAGCAGATTAAAAAATAATGTAAAAGATGCTTGGAGAAAAAGATTCATACAAGAAAGAAATAATGCCTATGAATTAGATGCAGATATATTAATGCATCCTAGAGTATGGGAAGCATCAGGCCATGTTGAATCTTTTGCAGATCCGCTTTTGGATTGCCGTGAATGTAAAACTAGACATAGAGCAGATAACTTAATCAATGAATATTCTAATAGTAGTATTGGAGATTCTATGAGTAATGAAGAAATGGTAAAGTACATTAAAGAGAATAAAGTTCCCTGTCCAAAATGTGGTAAATCAAACTTTACTGACATAAGACAATTTAAATTAATGTTTGAAACTTATAGAGGAGTAACAGCAGATGATAAAAGTGTTGTTTACTTAAGACCAGAAAACGCTCAAGGAGAATACGTAAATTTCTTAAACGTTCAAAGAAGTATGAGAGCAAAATTACCATTTTCTATTGGACAAATAGGAAAAGCATTTAGAAATGAAATTACCCCAGGTAACTTTACTTTTAGAACTATTGAATTTGAACAGATGGAATATCAAACTTTTTGTAAAGAAGGAACAGATACAGGATTTTATAACTATTTTAAAGAATATGGAAAAAAATTCTTTATAGACTTAGGACTACCAGAAGAAAAATTAAGATTCCACGATCATGAAAAACTAGCCCATTACGCTAAAGAAGCCTGTGATATAGAATATAAGTTTCCTTTTGGCTGGGGAGAAATAAATGGCACACATAATAGAACTAATTATGATTTATCAAGACACCAAGAATATTCTAAAATAAGTATGGAATATTTAGATCCAGAAACAGGTGAAAAATTTATCCCTTATATAATAGAATCTACTTACGGCCTTGATAGAACAGTATTAGCATTACTATTTGATGCTTATGAAGAAGAGACTTTAGAAGACGGAACCACAAGAGAAGTAATGCATTTCAAACCATACATCGCTCCTTATAAAGTAGCAGTATTACCTCTAGTAAAAAAATACCACGCTGAACTTGCAACAGACATTAAAGAAAAATTATCTAAAAGCTTTATGTGCACCTATGATGAAACAGGAAGTATTGGTAAAAGATATAGAAGACAAGATATAATTGGTACCCCTTTCTGCATAACCGTAGATGATGAAACTATGAATAATCATACTGTAACAGTAAGAGATAGAGATACTATGGAACAAATAACATTAGATATCGATGATATTGAAGACTATATCAATAGTAAAATAAAATTTTAATAATAAAAGAATTACTCTTAACTAAGAGGAAAATTTCATATAAAAAAAGAGCTTAAATCAAAAACTTAAACTCTTTATTTTTCATTTAAAATTACCTTTCTTATAAAAATATTAATTCCAATAATTACAAACACTAACAATAATAACAAATTTGCATAAGGAAATATTTTATAGCTGAAATTATAGAAAAAAGTATTATTTTTAAATATAAGTAAAGCTATAGCAATCATTGCAGTAGTAGTAAATAATGGAACTAATTTATTACTTTGTTTTTTTATACTTTGTGAAATATAGTATATAATTAATGATAGACAAATAACAGAACTTAATATCCATTTAACATATATAAAATTCTCTATCCTATCTATAAAATTAAATAAAGATATTTTCTTTAAAACAGTATATTCTGGATATTGATATAACTCACTTAAATATATACCTAAAGAACCTATTGTTAAAAAAATTGCTACAAAAATAAATATAAATGCAAGACTATAAAATATAATTAAAGATTTATTCAATTTAGTTTCCTCCATAATCATATTTTGAGGAATCATTAAAAGAGCAAATATAGGTACAGTATTTGTTAAAACTAACAAAATTCCACCCTTTAAAGGATAACTTATACCATTTTCTAATACCGGTTTTATATTAGAAAATTCAAAATTAGGTAAAGTTCCCAATGTACTTATTATCGTAAGAAAACATATTATTGCTAAAAAAACAATACTTACTCTAGAAATATTTTTAATACCAATACTTACATTATATACCAAAATAATTCCTAATAGCGCCATAAAGACAAGTAACGGTGTTTCAGATAAAAACTGAGAAATAGCAAAATTACTAATATTATATAACAAAACCACACCAATTAGCATCATTAAGATATTTATAATTAAATTAACAACAAACCCCAAATATCTCCCAAATAGATATTTAACTTTCAAATTAATATTTAAATCTTTTTTATAATTTAAAATATAAATAAATAATCCAATAATAGCAAATCCCAATATATAAGAAATACCAACAGATATATAAGCATCCACCTTAGCAGATCTTATAATACTATAAGTTCCAATCCCACTAAAAAGAGCTAAAATAGGAAAACATATAAGACAAGCAAATTCTCTACTATTTAGTTTATATTTATTCATTGAAATAAACCTCCATTTAAATTTCCCTTTTCAAATATATTAATATTAGAATTAACTTCAATATTTATATTTTTAAAATACTTATTATACCAATCATTCTTTATATCATTATAATATTTAGGATCAGTTTTATAATACAAGTCAGCAAAGCCAAAAATATCACTATTATATTTTGCTATTATACTAGAAATTCCCTCACTTATCATCTCTTCAATTTCCTTATTTAAATCTTTTTCAATTTTTTCAATTACATCACTTTCATTTAAGTCACACTTATAATTTGCTTCAGATATAGAAGCTTTCCCACTAATATTAATAGTAACCTTATTATCCTCCGGAATAGATTCTAATTTAGTTTCGGTATTAATTATCTCATTTATTACAAACTCATCATTATCATATTCATTTTTTATTAAAGTAGTCTTTACATTACCCATAACAAAATTATATACAAGACTCTCATCTTCTGTTAAATACCCTAATAATTTATTATCTTTAAATACAGCAATATTAGATAAAATAGCAGATGCGTCAGTCTCTGTTTTTTCTGTATTTTGTGTGCTTTCACCTTCTTTTTCATTGCCTATTACTTCAATAGATGGTAAAGCAAGTTCAATATTATTATTTAAATAGTTATCAATTAAGTCATGATAAGTAACTAGATTTGAAATACCTAAGTAAGTATTATTTGATTTTAAACTATCTAATATATTTTGTGAAGAAATATTATCTAAAGGAGTAGTAACCTGCAAAACTTCATTATCTGTACTTATCAAAACATAAAATTCACTTCTTACTTCCGGATCTCTTGCCAAAAAGTCTAGTATCTTATTTATCCCATCATTTGCAACTGATTCATCAATAATCAAAACATCCATTTGCGCACCATATGCTTTTTTAGGGGACTCTTTTATTACTTCTCGAAAAGCTTTTTGAATAGATTCATCACTAGCAGAATAAATAATAAAATCAGGTTCACTAGTGTTGTCAGAACTTTGTTGCTTTTTAGGATTAACTATCTCTAATGTTACCTTATATTCCTCATCTTCCATACTAATACTAACACCACTTATAATTGCTAAATCATTTAATTCTCTATAGTTATAGCAACCAGTTAATATAAAAAGTAAAGGTATTATTAATATAAATTTTCTCATTATGACTCACCCCTATATTTAGTTATATTATTAGATAGATACTTTTCTCGTTTATCTAATTTTTTAGCAGGAAATTTTATAATACTATTTTTTAACCCCGTCGTTGATATTGGCGCAAAAGGAGTTAAGTAAGGTACGCCAAAAGAATGAAGTGAGCATAATTTAATAATAAGATACATAAATGCTATTACAACCCCAATAATTCCCATTAAACTAGCACCTATCATAAATAATAGACGATACCATCTAATACCATTAACT
>CASEAD010000016.1 GCA_949285775.1 uncultured bacterium | reverse complement strand
GTATATTATTATGTTTGTCTGATATATTATAAAAATATAGATTATGATTTAATACGCTACTTAAATAATATAATACTTCTCCTCTAACACTTAGAGGTATTATATCAATATGCTCTATTAGATATTTTAATGAATAATTATATTTGTTATTTAGAAGATTATTTAGGTTATACAATAGATTCATATAGATATTATTATAATGAATATTCATAGTTTCATAATCAATGTATGGCTCTAATGAATTTAGAGAATAGTCTAGATATATTGGATTATACATATTTATCACCTATTAAATTATATAGGTATTTTTTTTATTTATACTAGCTAAAGGCTATTTCTGTTTCTATTTCTTCATCGTTAATTGCAATATATAAAAATATGGCACCACTTATTAATATTAGTAATGAACCTATAAATGATAAATAAGTAAATTTTATTTTATTATAACTATCTTTATTATTTAATTTTAATACTGATTTATATGTACTTATAGCAAAATATAGATATATTATGAATACTATACCAAATATTAATATCATTATTTTTTGATATAGTTTTTTACTTATTATATCTTTATATATAAAATAGTGTCTTTCTACATTATTAGCATATAATGATAAGCCTATTATGCCTATATATATTATCCATACTATATCTTCTATTTTTAATTCTTTTAATCTATCATTTATATCATTATTCATAGTTAAATATATGATAAAAATACTTACTTATTATTATAGGTATTTTTTCTTAGGGTTCTTGTTTTAGGCTTAGTTTTATGTGTTTTCTTTGTATTACTACGGATAACATCTATTATATTACTTAATTCTTCTTCATCATATATTGTTTTTTCTTTGACTTCTGTTTTATATTGTTTTTTTATTTGCTTTTTTGATAACTCTTCTATGATTTTTTCTAGTTTTTCTTTTTCAGCTGAATATAAATCTATTAAATCGATTGTCTTATTTATTTTTTTAGCAAAATGGTCATATATACTACAGTGAGCAAGCATATAAGTCATCAAAAATATAGAACCAAACAAATTTGCACATACAAAATTAACAAAATACCATCCACAAATATATATAATTAAAAGTATACCCCAAAAACACAACCCTAATATACTAAATAATTTATAATTTTCTTTATCTTCTGTCTTATCTAACTTTCCCTACATTCCTTTATGTAGCAATGAAGAATATTTAAGAAACTTAGCAAACTTATAGTATTGTTGTTCATATTGCTTATTCAAAAAATTTATTTGATTATCAATGGCTTCTAATTTATTCTCTTCTCTTAATATTTCCTCTGTATTAGAATATGCTTCTATTTCTTTAGAGCCTTCATCTGTTTCCACTTTTATTCTTCCATTTTCTAGATATGTTATTTTTTGGTTCATTATATCCTCCTTATGTGTTATATTATACTATACATATAGCTATTGTGTCTAGTAAAAAGAAAAAAAACTTCATTAGAAGTCTTTATACTAATTCTAAGATAACCATTAAGGCGTTATCTCCTTTTCTTTCTGTTGTTTTAATGATTCTAGTATAGCCACCACTTCTTTCGGCATAACGTGGTGCTAGGTCATTAAATACTTTGTTTACACATTCTTCATCATTATGTAAGAATGCTAAAGCTTGTCTTCTTGATAGTAAAGTATTCTTTTTGCCATAACTAATCATTTTATCAAAGCTTTTTCTTACTTCTTTAGCTCTTGTTTCTGTAGTAGTGATACGCTCTTTTAAGATAAGTTGTTTAGTTAGGCTTGCTAACATACTTTTTCTGTGTTTATTATCTCTTCCTAATTTTCTATAAGCCATATTATCCTCCTATCTTAGTCTTCATCTCTAAAGTTTAAGCCCATACTTTTTACTTTATCAATAACTTCTTTTAATGATTTTTTACCTAAATTACGGATTTTCATCATTTCGTTTTCACTCTTATCAATTAAATCGTGTAATGTAAGTATGCCTGCTCTTTTTAAACAGTTATATGCTCTTACTGATAAGTCTAAATCATCTATTGAAGTTTCTAATATCTTTTGATTAGGATCTTCTGCTTTAGAGCTCATTAGTCCTGTTTCATCAGCGATTTCATTTAGGTCTGCTAATATTTCAAAATGTTCTATTATGATTCTACTTGCAAGTGCTACTGCTTCTTCTGGAGTAATTGCACCGTTTGTCCATACTTCTAGAATTAATTTATCATAGTTATTGTCTTGTCCTACACGGGCAGATTCTACTTCGTAATTGATTCTTTCTATTGGTGCATATAGACTATCAATAAATATAACATTTTGTTTAGCATTATCTCCATACAATACCTTGTTTTCTTCTGCTCTAGTATATCCACGACCATTACCAATAGTCATTTCCATATTTATGCTTCCACCTGAGGCCAAAGTACAAATTATTTGATCGGGATTTAATATTTCAATATCAGCATCTGCTTCAATATCTCCTGCTGTAACTACTCCTTCTGTGTCAGCGCTTAATCTCAATATTAAACTGTAATCATCAGAATGATTTTTTATAACTACACTTTTTAAATTAAGAACTATTGCAGTTACGTCTTCAATTACACCATCAATCTTTTGAAATTCATGAGCAACACCATCAATTTTAACACTAGTAATAGCGTCTCCTGGTAAAGATGATAGCATTACTCTTCTTAAAGCGTTACCTAGGGTTGTACCAAATCCTCTTTCTAATGGTTCAATTTCAAATTTTCCATAGTTATCACTTTCAATATATTCTGTTACTTTATATTCAGGTTTTTCAAACTTCAACATTTTAACACACTCCCTTTCCTATTATCCACGACGTTGTTTTGGTGGACGACATCCATTGTGTGGAATTGGTGTTACATCTTCAATTTTTGTTACTTCAAGGCCTGCTGCAGTTAATGCACGAATAGCAGTTTCACGTCCTTGACCTAATCCTTTTACTTTTACTTCTACACTTTTCATTCCTACCATCTCAACAGCTTTTTGAGCGGCTACTTCAGCACTTTTTTGAGCGGCATAGGCTGTAGATTTTTTGCTACCTTTAATTCCTTGGGTACCACTTGATGCCCAACATACTGTATTCCCATCAATATCTGTAATTGTTACTACGGTATTGTTAAATGTAGAACGTATATGTACTACACCATTAGGAATATTCTTTTTAGTTTTACGTTTTCTTGCATTATATTTTCCACTTGCCATATAAGTTAACCTCCTTATTAGTTATTATTTTTTCTTATTAGCAACAACTTTTTTCTTACCGCCTCTAGCAGTAACAGCATTTCTATTAGTTCTTTGTCCTCTTACTGGTAATTTCTTCTTGTGGCGATCACCTCTAAAGTTTTTCATTTCTATATGAGATTTTATACTCATTGCTACATCTCTTCTTAAATCGCCTTCTAGTTCATATTTATCTATTTCTTTTCTGATACTAGCAAGTTCTGCTTCAGATAAATCTTTAGTCTTTTTATTTAAGTCAACACCAGCATCTTTTAGAATAGTTTTAGATCTACTTCTTCCAATACCAAAGATATAAGTTAAAGCGATCTCAATTCTTTTATCATTTGGTATATCAATTCCTTTTATACGTGCCATATATTAATTCCTCCTATTAACCTTGTATTTGTTTATGTTTTGGATTTTCACAAATTACCATAACTTTACCATTTCTTTTTATTAGTTTGCATTTATCACAAATAGGTTTGACTGACGGTCTTTTTTTCATAATATTCCTCCTATTTCTTATTATAAACTATACGCCCATGTGTTAAATCATAAGGTGATAATTCCACAACAACTGTATCACCTGGTAAGATACGTATATTATTTACGCGCATTTTACCAGAAACATGGGCTTCTACTATGTGACCACCTTCAAGCTCAACTTTAAATTTTCCGCCTGGTAAGATATCTAATACTTTACCATTTGCTTCTATTACGTCGCTTTTACTCACATTTATCATCTCCTGTTTGTTTAATCACCTATATATTATTATGATACTCAGTTTTGCATATAAATGATTTAACTGATAATTTCTTTTATTTGATTAAATATATCTTGTATACTCTTATTTTTGTTTACTTTTATTATTTTTAATACACCTTTATTTTGATAATATTCAATTAAAGGTAATGTTTCTTTCATATATGTATTAAAGCCTTTAATAAATGTGTTTTTATTGTCATCTGTTCTTGTTGTTAAATTACTATTACATTTATCACATATTCCTTCTTTTTTAGGTTTTAATTCCTCATTTAATAAGTTATATGTCGCACCACAACTTGGGCATATCATACGACTTAAGGTTCTTTCTAGTGCTAGATTTTTATCGATATCTAGAAATATTACTACTCCTATTTCTTTGTTTAGAGATTTTAGAATTTTTTCATACTCATAAGCTTGTTCTAAATTTCTAGGAAACCCATCTAGTATATAGCCATTATTGCAATCTTCTTTAGCAATTCTTGTTTTTAATAGATTAAGAGTTATATCAAGGGGAACAAGTTTTCTTTCATCTTGACATTTAATTATAATTTTGCCTATTTCTGTATTAGGATCTCTTGCACTTCTCATTATATCTCCTATGGATATATGAGGAATGTTATAGGCTTGGCTAACTAATTTAGATTGGGTTCCTTTACCAGCGGCTGGTGGTGCGATAAAGATTATATTTTTCATTGATTATTCTCCTCATTATCAATTACTGTTTTAATCTTGTTGAATACATCTTCTACAGTATCATATTCTGTAATTTTTATTACTTCTAATAATCCTTTTTGGCGATAATACTCAAGAAGGGGATAGATTTGTTCCATAAAGTTATTGAAAACTATAGGGAATGTTTCTTCGTTATCTTCACCTCTTGGTCTTAATGGATGTCCACATTTATCACAGAATCCTTCATTTTTAGGTCTTAATTCTGGAACACTTGTGTTATAGCTTGCAAAACATGATGAACATATTAATCTAGTTAAAGTTCTTTTAAGAGCTAGTTCTTTATCTATATCTAAGAATATTACTACGCCTATTTCTTTTCTTAAATCAAATAGCATGTTATCATATATTTTTGCTTGTTCTACATTACGGGGATATCCATCTAGTATATAACCATTATTACAATCTACTCTGTTAATTCTATTTCTTAGTAAATTAACAATATAATCATCACTAATAAGATTACCGCTATCCATTTCATATTTTATCATTTTACCATAGGCACTTCCAGAATTTACTTCATCACGAAGCAAGTCACCTGTAGATATATGAGGTATGTTATAAGCTTTGCTTATTAGTTTAGATTGTGTCCCCTTTCCAGATGCTGGAGGGGCAATAAGAATTATATTTTTCATTATTTAACTCCTCTTTTTATAATTTCTATTCATTAAGCTACTTTCAAGTTGTCTCATTGTTTCTAGAGCAACACCTACTATAATTAGTATACTTGTACCACCGATGCTTACTGATGATGGTAGGTTAGTAGACATAAAACTAGATACTATAATAGGTATTCCGGCAATAATTGAAATAAATAGAGCTCCTATGAGAGTAATTCTTCCTAATACTGTTTTTATGTATTTAGCTGTTTCTTTACCAGGTCTTATTCCTGGAATGTATCCACCTTGTCTTGATAAGTTTTTAGATAGTTCTTCTGGGTTTACTTGAATAAATGTATAGAAGAAACTAAAGGCAAATATCAAGATAATATAAGCTGCAAATCCTGTTGGAGTAGTATAGTTTACATATTTTGTAACAAATGTTACGAAGGCATTTTCTGTATTCATTAGGCTTGCAATAAATGTTGGTACTGTAAATATTACAGAGGCAAATATTACAGGCATAACATTTGCAGAATTTAACTTAAATGGAATGTAATTTTGTTTTGCTCCATATGATGATGAGGTTTGGTTAGAATATTGGATTGGGATTCTACGTTCTGATTCTTGTACAAAGACAACTGCTACAATAATAGCAATGTATACTAGGACAAAAACTATAAACGATATAATGCCAATAAATAAATTACTACTATCTAATACTAAAGCATTAAAGGTATCAACAAACATTTGTGGTATGGTCATTAAAATACCTGACATAATTAATAAGGATATTCCATTACCAATACCTTTTTGGGTTATTCTATCTCCTAACCATAATAAGAATGCTGTACCTGCTGTTAAGATAATGGCTATTCTAATATATTCTAAGGCAGTGCCATTGCTTATAAAAGCAAAAGCCATTCCAAATCCCTCAATAAAAGCAAGTAAAATTCCTAAGTATCTATTTATTTGATTAATTTTTTGCCTTCCTGCGGGTCCACTATCTCTTAATTCTGTAAAATATGGAATAATATCCATTTGAAGTAATCCTGTTATAATTGATGCGGAGATGTAAGGCATTACGCCTAAAGCAAAGATAGAAAATCTTTGTAAAGATCCACCTGTTATAGCATTAGCTAAATCTCCAAAATCAACGTCATTTAAAGATGTTACTCCTGGTACAGGGATAGTAGTTCCTATAACGAAAATAAGTAAACATATTAAGGTAAACCCTATTCTTTTCTTTATGTCTTTATTCTTAGGACTAAATATCAGCTTAAGGTTCTTTAACATACTAAATCACCTCTATTTTTCCACCAATATTTTCTATTTTAGTTTTTGCTGTAGTAGAGAATTTATTAGCTTTTACAGTTAATTTTTTAGTTAATTCTCCGTTACCTAAAACTTTTATTCCATCTAACTCTTTTTTTATTAAACCAGTTTCTATTAATAGTTCTGGTGTAACTATTGTGTTTTCATCGAATCTGTTTAGTTCACTAACATTTACTGTAGCGTAAACAGTTCTAAATTTGTAATTATTGAATCCTCTTTTTGATAATCTTCTGAATAGTGGTAGTTGACCTCCTTCAAATCCTGGTCTTACTCCACCGCCACTTCTGGCATTTTGTCCTTTTTCTCCACGACCTGCTGTCTTAGAATATTTTCCACCGCGTCCTACTCTTTTTTTCTTGTGAGTAGAACCATAATTTGGTTGTAATTCGTTTAACTTCATTATCCTCTAATCTCCTCTATAGTTTTACCTCTTAATTCAGCAACGTGTGCTGGACTTTTTTGAGCTTTTAAAGCATTTAATGTTGCTCTAGCCATATTAATCTTAGTGCTAGAACCAAGACTTTTTGAAAGGACATCTTTAACACCAGCAAGTTCAAGTACGTCTCTAACGGGACCTCCTGCTTTAACTCCAGTACCTTCTGTAGCTGGTTTTAGCATTACTCTTACTGCTCCGGCTTTCATAGTGATTTCATGTGAAATTGTACGATTATCAATTAATTCAATATTTATTAGATTTTTAGATGCAGCTTGGGTTGCTTTCTTTACTGCATCAGGCATTTCGTTGGCTTTTCCTGTACCAATACCAACTTTACCTTTTCTATTTCCCACTACAACAGTAGCTGAGAAACGCATTTTACGACCGCCTTTGACAACTTTTGTAACACGGTTTATATCAATTACTTTTTCTTCTAGATCAGTTTTTGATTTAGAACTAGTGTTACGACGAGGACGTCTGTTATTGTTACGTCTGTCATTTTTTGATTTTGATTGTTGTTCTACAGGTTTGTTATTGTTATTTTCATCTGTAACAATGTCGTTTTTAACGTTTTCTTCGTTCATAAGTTTTCCTCCTTATTAGAATTCTAAGCCGTTTTCGCGTGCTGCTTCTGCTAAAGCTTTTACACGACCATGATAAAGGTATCCTCCTCTATCAAAAACAACTTTTGTAATTTTTGCTTTTTTAGCTCTTTTAGCTATTTCTTCTCCAATTTTTTTAGCTGCTTCTACATTACCACCATTGGAGATATTTAAATCTTTTTCTAATGTAGATGCACTGACTAATGTAACGCCTTTTTCATCATCGATGACTTGTGCTGAAATGTTGGCATTTGATCTAAAAACACTAAGTCTAGGTCTTTCACTAGTGCCTGCTAAAGTAGTTCTTATTCTTTTATGTCTTTCTAGACGCATTTCGTTTCTTGAAACTTTCTTTATCATTAGTACTCACTCCTTTATTATTTAGATGCTTTCTTTCCTTCTTTTTGGCGAACTCTTTCACCTTTGTAACGAATTCCTTTACCTTTATATGGTTCTGGTTTTCTAAGTTCTCTTATCTCTGATGCAAATTGTCCAACAGCGCATTTATCAATACCTGATATTTCTATTTCGGTATTACTAATGGCTTTTACATCTAGTCCTTCAGGAATTGCTACTTCATCTAAATGAGATTTACCATCTTGAATGCTTAGTGTTCTACCTTTGACAGTGAAACGGTAACCTACACCTATTATTTCTAGTCCTTTAGTATAACCCTTACTAACACCTATCAACATATTTTGGATATTAGCATTAGTAGTACCTTGCATTTCATTAGTGTGCTTAGCGCTATTTAAACTTTTAACAGTTATGTTCTTATCGTCAATAGATACTTCTATTTCAGGAACTATATTTAATGATAATTCTCCTTTTGGGCCTTTAACTGTTATTTTTTTACCATTTAATTCTACATTAACATTTTCTGGTATGGTTAATACTCTTTTGCCTATACGACTCATTTATATTCCTCCTTACCAAATATAAGCAATTACTTCGCCACCAACATTATTTTTACGAGCTAACTTATCAGTCATAACTCCTTTTGGTGTAGAAATGATAGCGATTCCTAAGCCATTTAATACGTATGGTATATCTTCTGCTTTAGCGTATACACGAAGACCTGGTTTAGAAATTCTTTTAAGTCCAGTAATTACTCTTTCTTTATTGTTATATTTTAAAGTTAATGTTAATGTATTTTTTTCTACTTTAAAATTTGTAATGTAACCTTCGTCCTTTAAAATGTTAGCAATTTGCTCTTTCATTTTAGAAGCTGGCATTGAAACAGTTTTTGCGCGGTTTTGATTAGCATTACGAATTCTTGTAAGCATATCTGCGATTGGATCTGTCATTTAAATCCCTCCTCCTAATATTACTCATTGGATTACCAACTTGATTTTTTTACACCTGGTATTTGGCCTTTATATGCTAATTCTCTGAAGCAAATACGGCAAACACCAAATTTACTCATTACAGCGTGTGGTCTTCCACATCTTTGGCAACGAGTATATTCTCTTACTTTAAATTTTTGTTTTTTTTGTGATTTTACAATCTGTGACTTTTTTGCCATTTTCGTCCTCCCTATTTCCTAAAAGGAACTCCAAGTTCTTTTAACAAATCATAAGCTTCTTCATCAGTTTTAGCTGTTGTTACAATTACTATGTCCATACCTCTTACTTTTACAACTTCATCAAATTCTATTTCTGGGAAGATTAATTGTTCTTTAACTCCTATTGTATAATTTCCTCTTCCATCAAAGCTTTTATTTGATAATCCTCTAAAATCTCTTACACGAGGTAGGCCAATAGATATTAATTTATCTAAGAATGTATACATTCTTTCTCCTCTTAATGTTACTTTGCAGCCAATTTTATGTCCTTCTCTTAATTTGAAAGATGCAATAGATTTTTTGGCTTTTGTTTCAACTGGTTTTTGACCTGTAATTCTTTCTAGGTCTTTAACAGCAGCTTCTAGCATTTTAGAATTTGCTACGGCATCTCCTACGCCCATATTGACAACAATTTTTTCAATTTTTGGAACTAACATAACACTACTGTAATTGTGACTTGCCATTAAACTTGGAACAACTTCTTTTTTATATTTTTCTTCTAGGCGGTTCATTAATAATCCACCCTCCTTCCGAATTAGTTATTGTCTAAATTATTTATTTGTTTTCTTTGTAACTTTTTCTTTTTTGACATCTGCTAATTTAACATTAGATCTATGAATAGGTGCTTCTGTTTCAATAATTTCACCAGTTCCATTATTATATTTAGGTTTTAAATGTTTTTTAACGATATTAACACCCTCAACAATAACTTTATCATCTAATACTTTTAAAATTTTTCCCTCTTTGCCCTTATTAGCTCCTGCTATAACGACAACTTTATCTCCAGTTTTTAGTTTCATGAATTTTCCTCCTTTAAAATTAGGAATTATAGCACATCTTTAGCTAAACTTACGATTTTCATGAAATTCTTATCTCTAAGTTCACGTGCTACTGGTCCTAAAACACGAGTTCCAACAGGACTCTTATCATCTTTGATAATAACACATGCATTATCGTCAAATTTGATATAGCTTCCATCTTCTCTTCTAACTCCAAACTTACTTCTAACGATAACCGCTTTAACAACTTTTCCTTTTTGAATAGTACCGTTAGGAGTAGCCTTTTTTACTGTTCCAACAACGATATCTCCGATGTTACCAGTTTTTACTTTACTGCCTCCTAGAACTCTTATTACTAAAAGTTCACGAGCTCCACAGTTATCCGCCACTTTTAGACGGCTTTCTTGTTGTATCATTTAAATTTCCTCCTTCCAACTAAAGGGTTTTTGTATTAAAGAATAACAGCTTTTTCGATGATTTCAACAAGTTCATATCTTTTAGTTTTTGATAATGGTTTAGTCATTGCTACTCTTACTTTATCTCCGATATGAGCTTCATTTTTTTCGTCATGAACTGTATATTTCTTAGAAACTTTGACTCTCTTACCATAGATTGGAGCCATTTTTCTGGTTTCAACCTTGATGGTGATTGTCTTATCAGCTTTATCACTTACAACAATACCTATTAATTCACGTTTCTTATTATCTTTCATAAGGATTCTCCTCCTTTTAACCTTCTATTTCGCGTTCTCTAATGATAGTTTTGCATCTGGCAACGTCTTTTTTTAATTCATGCATTCTTGCTGGATTTTCTAAGTTACCAGTTGCTTGTTTCATTCTTAGCTTTAATAATTCTTCTTTAGAGTCACTAATTTTTTTGTTTAATTCTTCAGTGGTTAATTTTCTGAATTCATTCATTTTATCTTTATGCTTCACTCTTATCACCACTTTCCTTCTTTACAAATTTACATTTGATTGGTAGTTTGTGTGAGGCTAATCTTAGAGCTTCTCTTGCTGTTGCTTCATCAACCTCGTCAATTTCAAACATTATTTTTCCTTCTTTAACAACGGCTACCCATACTTCTGGTTCACCTTTACCTTTTCCTTGACGAGTTTCAAGTGGTTTTTTAGTAAGTGATAAGTTAGGGAATATATTTACCCATACTTTGCCACCACGTTTCATATATCTTGTCATAGCAACACGAGCTGCTTCTATTTGGTTTGCTGTTATCCAAGCTCCCTCTTTTGCCATTAATCCGTAACTACCAAAGTGAAGTTCGGTATTTCCTCTACTTTTACCTTCATATTTTAAACGGAAAGTTTTTCTATGTTTAGTTCTTTTTGGCATTAACATCAGAATTACCTCCCTTGTCTTCTAGGATTTCTCCCTTATAAATCCATACTTTAACACCAATCTTACCATAAGTAGTATCTGCTTCTGCAGTTGCATAATCGATATCTGCTCTTAAAGTATGAAGTGGTGTTGTTCCTTCAGAGTATCCTTCACTTCTAGCGATGTCGGCTCCTCCTAAACGTCCTGATACTAGTGTTTTGATTCCTTTAGCTCCGGCTTTCATTGTGTTTCTAATTGCCTTCTTTTGTGCAACTCTAAATGATACACGTTCTTCGATATTATGGGCTATGTTATCGGCAACTAGCTTAGCATCTAAATCTGGTGTTTTAACTTCTATTACAGAAATTTGAACATCTTCATTAATCATCTTAGAAACTGTAGCTTTAGTTTTTTCGATTTTTTCTCCATCAGTACCAATAACTAATCCTGGTTTTGATACATACATAATAACTTCACATCTTTTTGGGTTTCTTTCGATAACAATCTTAGAAATGCCGGCAGATTTAAATGTTTTTTCTAAAAACTCACGTATTTTTACATCGTTGTTTAAGTACTTAGAAAAGTCTTTGTTATTTGCATACCATTTTGATTGCCAGTCTTTATTGATACCAACTCTAAGTCCCACTGGACTAACCTTTTGTCCCATTAATGCATCCTCCTTTACTTATTTACTATTACTTACAACTATAGTTATGTGACTTGTTTTATGGTCGTTTCTACCTATATGGCCACGTGAATCCATTTTTGCTCTTTTTAATACTATGCCTTCATCTACATAACAAGTTTTAACGTACAAGTCTTTTTCATTTAAATTAAAATTATTAACAGCATTACTAATAGCTGAATTTAATACTTTTTCTATTACTCTTGCTGCTCTTTGTGGTTGATTTGCTAAAATTGCTCTAGCTTGATCAACATGTTTCCCTCTTATTAAGTCGATTATTAATCTAGTCTTACGAGGTGCTATTCTTACAGTTTTGGCAACTGCTTTAGCTTCTGTTCTTTCCATTGTTCACGCCTCCTTAAGTCTACTTCTTATCCTTAGCTTCGCCGTGTCCACCACATCTACGAGTAAATGCGAATTCTCCTAATTTATGTCCTACCATATCCTCAGTTACATAAACAGGAATAAATTCTTTACCATTATGTACTGCAAAAGTGTGGCCAATAAAATCAGGATAAATTGTTGAACGACGAGACCAAGTTTTTATTACTTCTTTTTTTCCAGATTCATTTAATTTTTGAACCTTTGTTAGTAATCTATCGAATACATAAGGTCCTTTTTTTAAACTTCTTGCCATCTTTTATTTCATCCTTTCATATTATTTTTTACGACGAGTCACGATATATTTATCTGATTCTTTGTTATTTTTTCTTGTCTTATATCCTAATGCAGGTTTACCCCAAGGTGTCATAGGGCCACTTCTTCCGATTGGTGCTCTACCTTCACCACCACCATGTGGGTGATCATTTGGATTCATAACTGATCCACGAACAGTAGGTCTAATTCCTTTATGTCTTGTGCGTCCTGCTTTACCACCACTTACAAGTTCGTAATCTTCGTTTCCTACTACACCAATAGTAGCACGACAAGTTCCTAATATTTGTCTAGTTTCTTTACTAGCAAGTCTTATTAATACATATTTACCTTCACGGCCTAAGATTTGAGCTGAATTACCAGCACTTCTTGCAAGTTGTCCACCTTTACCAGGTCTTAGTTCAATATTGTGAATTACTGTACCAACAGGTATATTCGCTATTTCCATAGTATTACCTACTTGAACATCTACTTTTGGACCAGATTCAACAATGTCTCCAACCTTTAATCCTTTTGGAGCAAGAATATATGATTTAGTACCGTCTTTATAATTAATAAGTGCAATATTAGCAGATCTATTTGGATCATACTCAATACTTGCTACTACTGCAGTGATACCATCTTTAACTCTCTTGAAATCAATCAAACGGTATTTTCTTTTTACTCCGCCACCACGGTGTCTTACTGTAATTTTACCTTGGTTATTACGGCCATTTGATTTGCCTTTTGGGACAGTTAAACTTTTTTCAGGAGTAGTCTTTGTAATATCTTCGTTTACTAAGAAACTTTTTTGTCTTTGACCTGGTGTATTAGGTTTTACTTTTCTTGTTGACATATTATTTTCCTCCTTTTATTAGTCGAAACTAATAGTGTTTCCTTCTGCTAATTTTACAATTGCTTTTTTATATCTATTTGTTTTACCTGTATATCTTCCTACTCTTCTGTCTTTAGGATGATTATTTAAGGTATTAACACTTACAACTTTTACTTTGAAAATATTTTCAATAGCTTGTTTTATTTGTGTTTTGTTTGCTCTAATATCAACTTTGAAAACATATTTATTTTCTTGTTGCATATTAGCAGTTTTTTCTGTAATTATAGGTGCAAATATTATATCATAATTATTCATTACCTAGCACCTCCTCTAATTTGTTTAAAGCAGTTTCTGTTATTAATATATTATCAGCATTAACAACATCGTATGTATTTACTTCTTCTGGTAAAACTAATTTAATATTAGCTAAATTTCTAGATGCTAAGCATACATTATCAGTTAAAATATCAACTACAATTAATACTTTCTTGTTAGTTAGATTTAAGCTATTTAATACATTAATCATTTCTTTTGTTTTGTTTGTTTCAAAACTTAAGTTATCAATTATTATTAATTCATTATCAATAACTTTATAAGATAGTGCGCTCTTTAACGCTAATCTTCTTTCTTTTTTATTCATCTTTTTAGAATAGTTGACATTTGGGTTTGGTCCATGTGCTATTCCACCGCCACGCCATTGTACTGCTCTGATACTTCCTTGACGAGCGTTACCTGTTCCTTTTTGTCTCCAAGGTTTTCTTCCACCACCAGATACTTCTGCTCTAGTTTTAGTTGAAGCAGTTCCTTGTCTAGAATTTGCTCTTGCTAATATAATAGCGTTATGTAATACAGCATCATTTGGTTCTATTTTCCAAATATTATCTTTTAAACTTATTTCCTTAACCTTTTCACCTTTAAGGTTTAATATCTCTTTCTTAGACATTATATTTCCTCCTTAATTAATTATGCAATTACTCTTCTGTTTGTGATGGTGTTGTTTCGTTAGTATCTTCTGCTATTTCTTCTTTTACTTCTTCAGTAACATAACTTACTAATTCAGTTTTAGGATTTACTTTATCCATATTTTTAATAGCAGATTTTATAAATACTAATGACTTTTTAGGTCCTGGAACATTTCCTTTAATTAAGATAATATTATTCTTTAAATCAACTTGTATTACTTCTAGATTTTGAACAGTTACTTGTTCTCTACCCATATGTCCAGGCATTTTCTTTCCTGGTATAACTCTCATTGGTAACAATGTACCCATGGAACCAACTACACGATGAGATTGACTACCGTGAGACATTGGACCACGTGATTGATTGTGGCGTTTGATAACGCCTTGTGTTCCTTTTCCCTTAGAAGTTCCTGTTACATCAACCATCTCTCCTTCAGAGAATATGTCAGCCTTGATCTCTTGACCTAGACTATAATTACTAACATCGACACCTCTAAGTTCTTTTAAGAAGCGCTTAGGTGTTGTGCTAGCTTTTTTAAGATGACCTGTTTTTGGTTTATTGCTTCTAGTTTCTTTTACTTCAACAGCGGCAAGTTGAATTGCGTCGTAGCCATCGTTTTCTTTTGTTTTGATTTGGCTTACGATATTTGGTTCAACTTTAACTACTGTTACGGGTACTAATGAACCGTTAGCAGCAAAAACTTGAGTCATCCCAATCTTAAGACCTAAGATTCCTTTCATTTTTATTCCTCCTAATATTTGATTTGTATATCAACACCGCTTGGTAAATCAAGATGACTTAATGCATCTATTGTCTCTTTACTAGGGTTATTGATGTCAATTAATCTTTTATGTGTACGCATCTCAAACTGTTCTCTTGCGTCTTTATACTTATGAACAGCCCTTAGAATTGTATACTTTTGAACTTTAGTTGGTAATGGTACTGGGCCACTTACTTCACCGCCAGTTCTTTTTACTGTTGCTACTATTTTAGCAGCAGCGTCATCAATTATTTGGTGTTCATATGCCTTTAATTTGATTCTAACTTTTGTATTTGACATATTCACTCCTCCTTTCGCCTATATCTTGGTATAGACTTGCTCCGAACAAATTACCTGATAAAACCGGTATTGTATTTTACAACTCCACCGGGTGTATCAGCAACTTTGCACATCTTGGCCATCTACACGAACTATATTGTACTATAGTTTTTTTACTTTGGCAAGTTATTTTTTAGATTTTTTAGATTTTTTTCTTGAATTATAAAAGTAAATTCTATATATCTAATTAGAAAATAGAATTTACTTCATAGTCCATGATAATATTAATAGCTGTTATTAAATTTTATTGATAAAACTTTTTTTCTTTTTCTATCTTTTCTTGGTACTTTTCTATCAAATAGTGTACTCATCATAATTTCTTTAATTCTTTTATAATGGAGTCTATCAACAAAACTAGCTTGTATATTTTTTTTAACAAATTCGCTAGATAAATCTTTTATAATGTAATCGCTTGTTTCATTATCTACGTAATCATATTTTCTGATATTATCTACTATTCCTAGTTTAGTACCTACATAATATATTAAATAATCTTCTGAAAACAGGCTATCTTCTTCATCCATATATTTATGTACTCTTTCAAACATTAATTCATATTTTTTTCTAGTTATTTCATCATTATATCTATCCCATTTTTTTTGAGCACTAATGATTCTTTCCTTAAAAGGAAGTAATATTTTTTTATGAATTGTTACATATTGCGCTAACATACTGTCATACTTTTCTATAAAACTAATCATATAATTATTTAATCCTTTTTTATTTATTTCATCTGGGGTTTTAAATGTTTTATGTAATATGCTTTCTAGATTTAAATT
Source organism: uncultured bacterium (assembly GCA_949285775.1). Classification (GTDB taxonomy): domain Bacteria; phylum Bacillota_I; class Bacilli_A; order RF39; family UBA660; genus RUG11198. The sequence continues at coordinate 6,531 of CASEAD010000016.1, read as the reverse complement.
ATTTTCATCAAATATATCTTCTATCATTCTTTTGGCATAATAATCTAGTATTATCTCACTTTGATTATATAATTCGTAAATATAGAAGAATCCCATTCCAATATCTGATAATTCTTCATTTTCTGATTTACATATTTCTATTCTGGCTCTTTTTTCAAGATATATAGCACCACATAGAACATTATAATAATAGGCTGTTTCAGGATCTTTTTTTGTTAATTCACTCATAATAATTGATAATTCTATTCTTTCGTAATTTCTATTTTTATCTTCTAAGAAATAATCGGCAACCATTGTAGTAAAGTTAATATCTTCTTTAAATTTTAAGATTATAAATTTTACAAAATCATAATCTCTTTTTACATTGTCTGCACATAAATTATAAATATTTTTATCATTTGAATAGTCTATTACTTGCATCATAAAGTCTTTATTACTTTCTAATTCTTCTATGGTGTAATCTTTTATATCATTACCATTAATATAATTGATAATTAATTCTTTGGGAAATTTATCCATATTATCACCTTTTCATATTAAAACTTTAAATTATTTTATCAATGTCTGGGGGTTATCCTTCTAATATATTGTGTTGTTTCTTGATGTGCCATATTATAGCACATTCTTAGATTATAAGCAACAGAATAGAAAAAAATGAGCAAAAAAACTTCTATGCTCTTTGTTTTGGTGGTTGTTTCATAAATTCTAATCTTAGTTTATCGGCAATAGTTACTATAAATTCGCTGTTAGTGGGTTTAGCTTTATCGATATCTACACTATGACCAAATATTTCTTCCATTAGATCCCAATTTCCCCTATTCCAACTTACTTCGATAGCGTGTCTTATAGCTCTTTCTACTCTAGATACGGTAGTTTGATATTTGCTTGCAACATCGGGATATAATTCTTTGGTAATTCCTCCTATTATATTTGGATTGTTATAAATCATCATTATTCCTTCTCTTATATATTGATAACCTTTGATATGGGATGGCATTCCTAGTTCGTGTAGCATTCTGGTTATAGATATTTCTAAATTGTTTTTATACAAATTAATGCTTTTACTATCTAGTTGTTTAAATACTTCTAATATTCTGTTTTCTAGATCTAGTAGTTCAAATGGTTTTAATATATAATAATTAACTCCATATTCGCTTACTTTTCTTATAACATCTGGGCTGTTATATGATGATTCTACAATTATATTTTTAGTTATATTTTCTTTTTTCAATTCTTCTAAAACATACATTCCATCTTTTTTAGGCATAATTAAATCTAGTAATATAATATCATAATCTTCTTTATGGATTGCTTTTAAGCCATCTTCTCCATTGTAATAGCAAGATACTACTTCTATTTTTTCGTTATCTTTAAAATATTCTTTAACCATCTCGGTTAAGTTTATATTATCATCTATCATTAAAACTTTTATTTTATTCATATTTTATTCCCTCTTTCTTCTTTTTTATTAATGACATATTTATTATATAATTCCTCTATGTCGAACTTTGTCGAATGAGGTTATTAGATAAAAAGAAGTAACTTTTTTCTGTTACTTCTTAATTAGCGTTATTTATAATTTTGGTTATTTTATTTATGTCTGAGGATATACCTCCTATTAAGACACCATTTATCTTATCGATACTTAATATTTTATTGATATTAGATTCTGTTATACCTCCACCATATACTATATTAGGTGTTTTATTATATTTTTGGTATAAGTAGTTATATATATAGTCTATAGTGTTTTTAATATCAGATATTTCAGGTTTTTCATCTAATTCTAGGGGTTCATAGGCAAAAATTATAAACTCTATATTTTGAATATTTATAAGTAATTCTTCTAGGTTATTAATTATCTCTTCTTTGCTTCCTGACGCGCCAAAGCAGAGGATTGGTTCTATGTTAGAGTCTAGGCATGCTTTTAATTTTTTGTTAATCATTTTATTTGATTCGTGGAAATACTTTTTTCTTTCGTAGTGGCCAATCAGTGAGTATTCTATTCCTAGTGACTTTAGTTGGAGAGTTGATATAGCGCCTGTATAATCACCGTTTCTTTTATAATATACATCTTGGGCTCCTACGCCCCAATTACAATTATTAATGAATGCTTCTAAGTAAATATTAGAGGGGCATATAATAAGGGAATCATTGGTATCTATTTCATTTATGTTATGAATATAATTATATACTTCATCATATTCTAGATTCATTTTATGATTTAATATTATTAGTTTTTTCATAGGTTCCTCTTTTCTTTTTGATATAGGTTAGGTGTTGGTCTTTTTTAGGCTTCTTTGATAGGTGTGATTAATTCTAGTTTCTACTTCATTATCATCTGCAATTAACTTATCAATTATCGTTTCTCTTTGGTGAGTGGCTTCTTGTCTCTTACTAATAGCAGTTTTTATTTTTTCATCTGTTTGGGCTATTTTCTTTTTTATAGTAGAAATTTTTTGGTTTGTATCTTGTATTTGACTGGTTGTATTTATTAAATCTTGGTCGGCGCTTTTTTTAGAAGATAGCATTTTAAATAAATGTTTTTTTATAGTTCTATTAGTGATATTTACATTTCTTTTGGGATTTATGTTATTTATATCTTTATAGTAATTAATTAGCTTTTTATTCTTTTGGTTATTATATATTTGTAAGTTTACTAGAATACTATCAACTACTGTAGTTAAGGCTACATTAAATAGAAGATTTGTTGATGTAAGGGTAAGGAGTAAGACATCTAGTAATATTATAAGTAGTAAGAATAGTTCATCTTTTATAATAAATACTATTTTATTATTAGCAAGATTTATTACTTCATTTATATTGGTAGTGGTATAATTTAATATTTTTTCTTTAGTTTGGAGAATATCTAACTTTTTTTGTTCTTTTTTTAATTCTTTGACATCTGTTTTTCTTACTTGGCGTAATTCATTTATAATTTTATCTAGTTTAATGATATATAATTTTATGTTATCCATTATTTAGTCACTTCCCTTGTTAATGTTCTATTGATTTCGATGGTAGGATTTGGGGTTGCTACAAATCTCTTTGGTGGGCTAGTGCGATGTTGTTTATTTATTTTGGTTTTTATTTCTGAGATTTCTTCTACTACTTCCATATATTCATTACTCATTCTTTTTATGTTTTCTTTGCTAGTTATTTTTTTAGCACTACTAAATGTGTGTCCGTACTGTTTTAATTCTTCTTGTAATTTATTTTTTTCTTTATGATATACAATTTGAATTATAGATAAAGAAACAAGTCCACATATACTTAATATGGTCACTATAAATGGTACTGACGCCAAGGATAAGTTAGCAAGTATTGTTAATATTAGATACATAGCCACGACACCTATAGATAATAATATATTTTCTTTAGTTAGTTCTCTTTTTTCTTTTAATATTTTTTTTATTTTTCTTAAAGTGGTTTCTTGTTCTTTTAATGCTTGTTCTTTATCAAATGCTTTTTCTAGTTTATCTAGTAAGGTTTCTACTATTGTTTCTTTTGGGTTAGTACTCTTGTTTGGGATTTGGTTTGGCACTTCGTTTCATCTCCTCTTTTTAGGGGGTTAATTTTATATGTTGAAGAATTTATATTAGAAGTAGCTGATATTATTTCATTATTAGTTATTTCTAATAGTTTTTGGTTTCTATGGATTTGGATATTTAAGTGGGATAGTCCTTGTTTATTTAAATTTAGGTTTTGGATATCTAATCCATAATTATCCTTATAGAATTTTCTTATATTTTTATTATATTCTCCATTTTTAATTGCATTTACAAATATTTTGATTCCGATACCACTACTTATTATAGTACTTCCTAAAAGTAGTAATCCTAGTACTAGGTTTTTAGTTGCTATAAATATAGATGCTCCTCCTATAGCAGTTAAACATGCTATAAAAATTGATATATTTATGATGTTATGTATTTTGTTTTGTCGTTTTTCTTTGCTATACCTTTCAATTCCTTCAAGCCTTTTTAATTCAGTTATGTATTTATTTTTTCGTTCTAATAAATCATTTAACTTGTCCATTTTACTTTTCCTCTTTCCTTTTTATTATTTTATGATGTATATTATTACTCTTTTGGAGTAATGTATATTATATGACAAAATTAATAAAATGTAAAGGACTTTAATTTAGGAATTTGTACCTGATTATTTATCGTTAATAGCGGATATTCCTGGTAATGTTTTACCTTCTAAGTATTCTAAGGTAGCACCTCCGCCTGTAGAAATATGGTAAAATTTACTGGGATCGCTTAATTTATTTACTGCGGAAACAGAGTCTCCTCCTCCTACTAAGGTTTTGATATTATTATTAATTAAAAAGTTATATATTTCTTTAGTTCCATTAGCGTAATTATTATTTTCAAACATTCCCATTGGTCCATTGATAATTACTCTTTTGGCGTCTTTTAAATTATCAAAGAATAGTTTTATTGTTTCTGGTCCTATATCTAATCCTATGTCATCGTTATCAAAGTTATGTATATTTTTTACTTCATAACTAGCATTTTCAATACTTTTTGAGGTAATACTATCTACTGGTAGTACTATCTTATTTGAGTATTTATTTAGGATATCTTTACAAAATGTAATAGAATCTTCATCGCATAGGGAAGTGCCTATATTATAGCCTTGGGATTTTAAGAAGGTATAAGCCATTCCTCCTCCTATTAGTAATTTATCACATTTGGTAATAAGGTTTTCTATTATTTTTATTTTATCACTTACTTTAGCGCCACCCATTATTACTATATAGGGATGACTGTTATCATTAACAATACTATCAATTTTGGTAATTTCATCTTGGACTAAGAAACCTATTCCATTGGGTAAAAATTTACTTATTCCTACATTAGAAGCATGAGCTCTATGTAAGGTTCCGTAAGCATCATTTATAAATATATCTCCTAGACTTGCCCAATATTTGGCTAATTCTAAATCGCAAGAGCTTTCTAATTTATTAGGGACATCTTCATATCTTGTGTTTTGAATTAATAGTACTTCTTTGGGTTTAAGGTTAGATGCTATATTAGTTAGTTCATCACTTCTAGTTGTTTCTTGAAATATTACTTTAGTATTTAGTAATTCACTTAATCTTATACTTACTGGATATAAGTTATTTTTTATTTTATCAGATTCTTCTTTTACTTTTCCTAAGTGGGATAATATTATGACACTGGCGTTGTTATCTAGGGCGTATTTAATAGTTTTAATGCTTGCTTTAATTCTGGTATCATCTGTTATTACATTATCTTTCATTGGGACATTTCAGTCACATCTTATTATTACTTTTTTATTATTTAAATCATAATCTTTTATTATTTTTTTCATTTTTTTCTCTCCTATCTAATTAAATTATAGCAGATAAATTTAGATAAGTAAAAGATTATTTACTTTTTTCAATAAATAATCCACTTATAAATATACCAATGATACATATATAAAGTATTAGGACTATATTACTAGTAAATAAGCAAAAGATAAGGGTTATTAGGGCTTTGGTTAAGCAAAAGATTAATTCTTCTTTAAATAAGTAACTGTGGATGTCTTTATTTTCATTGTTGTATAGGTTTTCTAGGCTTATTATTTCGTATATCTTTTGGCCTATTCCTTCTAGGAACGCTACTAATAGAATTATAATGCTATTTCTTATATTTAATTTTAATATTAAGGATATACATAATATAATATTTATATACTTAAAATATTCATTATTAATTCTTTTAGATACTATATACATTACTATTAGACTTGCTATGTTAATAATTATATTAAATATTCCTATATAATAGATATTGGTATTAATATAAAGATATAGATATAGTGGTTGTAGGGTTATAAATATTACTTTAAATTGTTGAAAGATACTGAATAATATTTTTTTCTTAGGAATATAGATATTTTTAAGTTTTATTTTATTTGTTTTTATGTTTAGTTTAGAGATTGGTATTATACTTAATAAAGATAAGATTATTATTATGATAGAGGTTATTTCTAGGGATAGTTTTTCTATTAAGTATGCTCCTATTAAGGAAGATATTATATTTGCTATATAGGTAAACACTAAGATAATACTTATTTTATGTTTAGATTTGTCTTCTAGGTTTATTGCGAGTAGGTGTTTTATTAAGGTATAGGAGTAATTACTTGCGGATAATATTATGGCAAATAGTATTAAATTATTTATATTATTATTCATAACTGATAAGAAATAGAAACTAACTCCATAAAGGATAGAAGAGATTATTAATACTATTTTATAATTTATTTTTAGGCTTATATAGTCTACTAATAATCCTGTTAATGACATAACCGAGATAAAGAATAAGATATTAGATACGCTATAGCCCATTTTATATAATAATAGGCAAGAAAATACTTCTATTAGGTTTCTAACTAAAGTAGATAGAAAGATAAAGTTATTGTAACTATTATTTTTATTCATAATAAGCCATCATTCCTTTCCGCCTCGCTTGAGGCTCGTTGTCAAGGCACACATAGGAATGAAAATTAGTACCT
>CASEAD010000015.1 GCA_949285775.1 uncultured bacterium | reverse complement strand
TCTTAAGTAAAGAAACTAAATTAAGACATATAGATATAGAAGATTGTTTGCACATATTAAGTAGTGATTTAGATAGTGTTAGAAATATTTATAATTATGTATTGGATAAGTATGGGCTTAATACTTTAATTAATTGTCCTGGTATATTAGGTGGAAATTATTTTAATATTGTAGATATTACTAAAACTTTAGAGAAAACTATTGGGTTAGATATAGTCATAGATAATGGTGGTAGTGTTTTATGTAAGACAACTAGTGAAGAGATTGTTAAAATTTTAACTATTCCTGAGTTTAAATATAATAAAGAGACTAAGAGTTATAATAAAAATTTATTGACTGCTACAACATTCAAAAGAACTTATGAAGAAATAAAGGATATATTAAATTTGAAGTATTGGAAAGAAGAAAAGTTTAAACCGTTATTAACACCATCTATATGGCATAAAGTTGCAAATCAAATAGAAGATATATTAAATTTGAAGTATTGGAAAGAAGAAGAGTTTAAACCATTATTAACATCATCTATATGGCGTAAAGATGCCAGTCAAATAGAAGATATATTAAATTTGAAGTATTGGAAAGAAGAAAAGTTTAAACCATTATTAATACCATCTATATGGCTTAAAAATGCAGATCAAATAGAAACTAATATAGAAATATGTTTAAATAATGGTTTAGAAGAATTTGCTAATAACCCTACTTTAATATATAAAGTTTCTTCTAATGAGTTATTGGCTAAAATTAATTATCTAAAATATATAAATGAACCATTGTATTATGAAAATAAGAGTGGTAAATTAGTAATAAATAGTATTTTTGGTATGAGTAATGCTAATATGAAGAAGAAGTATGGTATAAGTAAGAAAGAGTTAGTAAGAGACTATTTAGTTATAAAGGAGAATAGGAACAATGTTTTATGATAAGTATTTAGATGATTATTATTTAAATGAATTATTTAGTAATTATGATATTAATTATTTAAAAAGTATTGATCAAAAGAATTTTGAAGAAATATATCAATTACTTAAGAAATATAATTTTTATTTTATTGAAGATATTATAGAGGGGTATTTAGAAATATTTGAGATGGATAAAGATATAGTAGAGAAAAGGATATTAATACTTAAGGATAGGTTGGGAGATGATTTTGTTAATATTATAGGGGAAGATATGTCTTATTTAGATCTTATTATAAATAATTAGTTCCCAGCGTCTTTAAGTTGGATAGCTGGGATAAGCATAAAAAAGGAGTGTGATTAAGATGGATAAAATAAATGATATAAAAGAGTTAATTAATAAGAAGATGAGTGATGTTAAGACATTAGAAGAGTTAAATAATTTAAAGGTAGAATTTTTAGGAAAAAAGGGATTAATTACAGAAGTTAATTCTATGATAAAAGATGTTCCTAAAGAAGAAAAAAAAGAGTTTGGTATAAGGGTTAATGAAGTTAAGAAATTATTTAATGATAAATATAATGATATTAAAGTAAAATTAGAAAGTGATTTAGTTAATAAGAAATTAGAAAGTGAGGCTATTGATGTTACATTGCCTAGTATAAGGCCTGTAGTAGGAAGTGCTAATATATTAGAAAAAGTAATAGAAGAGATAGAAGAATTATTAATATCTATGGGATATGATGTTGTTGATGGGCCAGAGCTAGAAGAGGATAAGTATAATTTTGAGATGTTAAATATACCTAAAGGACATCCTGCTAGAGATGCTCAAGATACTTTTTATATTGAGGGAGAGGAAATACTTCTTAGGAGTCAGACTTCACCTGTGCAAGTTAGAACAATGCTTAAGGGAAAAGGAGAGGTTCCTATTAGAATGATATGTCCTGGTAAGACTTATAGAAGAGATGATGATGATGCGACTCATTCACATCAGTTTATGCAGATAGAAGGATTATTAGTAGATAAGAATATTAGTTTATCTGATTTAAAGGGAACTATTGATGTGATTATTAAAAAGTTATTTGGTAGTGATGTTGAGACTAGATTTAGGCCAAGTTATTATCAGTTTACCGAGCCTAGTGTTGAGGTGGATATTAGTTGCTTTAATTGTGGTGGTAGTGGCTGTAATATTTGTAAAAATACGGGTTGGATAACTGTTGCAGGTGCGGGAGTAGTTCATCCTAATGTTTTACGAATGAGTGGATATGATCCTAAGGTTTGGTCAGGTTTTGCTTTTGGTTTTGGTGCTGAGAGAATGGCTATGCTTAAGTATGATATTAATGATATAAGGGTATTTTATAATACTAATTTAAAGGAATTAAGTAATTTTGATAGGGAGGTGGATTTATAATGATTAGTATGGAATGGGTTAAAGATTATATTGATATTAGTGATCAAGATTTAAAAGAACTAGCAGTTAAAATTACTAAGGCTGGTATTAATGTTGAGAATGTTATTACTAATCATATTGATAATTTGGTTATTGGTGAGGTTATAGAATGTGTAGATCACCCTAATAGTGATCATTTACATGTATGTAAGGTTAATACTGGTAATAAGGAGTATCAAATAGTGTGCGGTGCTTCTAATGTACGTGAGGGTATTAAGGTGATAGTAGCGCTTCCTGGTGCGGTTCTTCCTGGGGACTTTGAAATAAAGAAGAGTAAAATAAGGGGAGTTGAATCTAATGGTATGATTTGTGCTTTATTTGAATTAGGTTTAGAAGAGAAAACAGAAGAGAATTACGCTAAAGGGATAGAAGAATTACCAAGTGACGCACCTATTGGAGGGGATCCTATCAAGTATTTAGGGTTAGATGATACTTTATATGAATTAGATATTCATAAGCATAGGAATAATGATTGTTATTATCATATTGGTTTTGCTTATGAGATAGCGGCTATTTTAAATAGGAGAGTAACTTTACCAAAGAGTGATTATAAGGAAATTAAAGATAATATAAAAGATCATTTTAGTTTAAAGGTTGATACTGATAAATGTCCTTATTATGTTGCAAAGATGGTAACGGATATAAAGATAAAAGAGTCTCCGGAATTTATTAAGAAGAGATTAGTAAGTGCGGGTATGAGAAGTATTAATAATGTGGTAGATATTTCTAATTATGTAATGTTAGAATATGGACAACCTATGCATTTTTTTGATAAAGATAAATTAGGAGTTAAGATTTTAGTAAGAGATGCTCGTGATAATGAAGAAGTAGTAACATTAGATGGTAAGAAGAGGGTATTATCTTCTCAGGATATTGTTATTACTGATGGTAAGAAGCCTGTATGTATAGCGGGTGTTATGGGGGGAGAGAATACAGAGGTAGATGATAATACTAAGAGTATTTTAATTGAGAGTGCTATTTTTGATCCTGTTAGTATTCGTTATACATCTAATAATTTGGATTTAAGAAGTGAAGCTTCTATTAGATATGGTAAGGGTCTTAATTATGAATATACTGACCTTGCTATGGAAAGAGCGTGTCATTTGCTAGAATTATATGCAGACGCTAAGGTATTATCGGGAGTAATTCGTCATGATAAGGTAGATAAGACTAAGAAAATAGTCGAGTTTAGTCCAGAGGAGATCAATAATATACTTGGTATTACTATTTCTTCTTCAGATATGAAAATAGAATTAGAGAGATTAGGCTTTTCTTATGAGCTTAAGAAAGATAAGTTTATTGTAGAAATACCTAATAGAAGGTTAGATATTGATCCTAATGTTAATGATATAGCGGAAGAGATAGGTAGGTTATATGGCTATTCTAATTTAAAATCTACTTTACCTAATACTAGTATTAGAAGAGGGGAATATGTAGGGGATGTAAAATATCGTAAGAAGATATCTAAGCGTCTTAGGAGTTTGGGATTAAATGAGGTAAAGACTTATACGTTAACTAGTCCTGATATGGCTCGAATGTTTAGGTATGAAGATAATACACAGATAAAGTTACCTAATCCTCTTAGTAATGATAAATCGGTATTAAGAACTAGTATATTACCTTCATTATTTAATACTTATAAGTATAATAAGACTCATAAGATAGATGATATTTTAATATATGAAATTAGTAAAGTATATTATAATGATAAAGATGAGTATAAGGAAGAGTCTAAAGTAGCGGGTCTTCTTAGTGGTAATTATATGAATAATGGTTGGGGTAATAGTTTAAGAGTAGATTTTTATTTGGTAAAGGGAATAGTAGAAAATTTATTAGATTATATGGGATTAAGGAATAGATATAGTATTATAGCAGATAAGAATATACCTGATATTCATCCTGGTATTAGCGCTAGGGTATTGTTAGATAGAAAAGAAATAGGTATTATAGGTAAGATACATCCTAATACTTGTAAGGATGATGTTTATGTATTTGAGATAAGTATGGATAGTTTAATTACTAAGGTAAAACCTCTTAAGTTTAAGAGTGCTAATATATATCCTAGTATTGTTAAAGATATGGCTTTTATTGTAGATAGGAGTGTAGTAGTGGGAGATGTTATAAATACTATTAGAAATTATGGTGGTAGATTACTTACTAATATAAGTGTTTTTGATGTTTATAAGGGAGATAATATTGGTAAGGATAAAGTATCAATTGCATTTTCTTTAACTTTTGAAGATAATACTAGAACTTTAACTGAAGAAGAGGTAAATGTTGTATTTAATAAGATTATAGATGGTGTTAAGAATAGGTATAGTGCTGTATTAAGAGATAGTTAGTTTATCTCTTTTTCTCTTGTTTTTATTTATTATTTATGTTAGAATTTTTTAGTATAAGGGAGATGGTATTATGGAGATAAGTTCAATTAAAGTTGGTTTTTTGAAATGTAATTGTTATTTATTGGAGAAAGAGGGGGAGTGTTTAATTATTGATCCAGGAGATGATTATGATAAGATAAAGAAGTATTGTAGAAATAAAGTTATTATTGGTATTCTTCTTACGCATAGTCATTTTGATCATGTGGCAAGTGTAGATAATTTAGTTAATGATTATAATATAGAGGTTTATACTTTAGAAAATTTTAATGAAGGGGTTAATAGAATAGGAAATTTTGAATTTGAGGTTATTTATACTTTTGGGCATACGATGGATTCTGTTGCTTTTTATTTTAGAGAGGATAAGGTTATGTTTACGGGGGACTTTTTATTTAAGGATACTATAGGTAGGTGTGATTTATTAGAAAGTAATATAGAAGAGATGAAGAAGAGTATTGAAAAGATAAAGAAGTATGATGATGATATTACTATATATCCTGGGCATGGGATGAAGAGTAATTTGGGATATGAAAAGAAGAATAATATATATTTTAAGTAGGGTTTGTTTTAATAAAAATTAATATTACATTTATATATGTCTATTTTAAATATTATATGATAATTTATTGTTTTTTTATATTAGTTGTGATATATTGAGATTAGGATATGTGATAGTATGGGAAGTAAGAGAAGGAAACAGTTAAAGAAAAAGACTATTAATATTAGAGGTAAGAAGATATATAAAGATAAATTTAATAAGGAATATTTTATAGACAATATAGAAGAAGATAAAGAAGTTGTTGAGTATCTTTATAAGAAGAAAGATAAGGTATTAAAGAGGGCACAATATATAAGTGGTATTATGGTTATATTTTTAATATTTTTATTTATATTTATTATATCTGTTCCTAGGATAGAGTATGATGATAGGAATAGGGAAGTAAGGTATAATACGGAATATAATAATACTGGTTATAGCGCTAAGAGTATATTTAAAGATTATACTGATAAAGTAGAGGTTATTGGGGAAGTTGATACTAGTAAGGTTGGTAAGTATACTATAGAGTATAAGTTAAAGTATTTATTTATTACTATTTCTAGGGAAAAGGAAGTATTTGTTATAGATGATATTTCTCCTAGTATTAGTTTAGTTGGTGATGAAGAAGTTCTTGTATGTCCTAATAAAGAGTATATAGAAGAGGGATTTAGTGCTATTGATGAATATGATGGGGATATTACTGATAAGGTTAATATAATAAAAGAAGATAATGAGATTATTTATAGGGTTAAGGATAGTTCTTTAAATGAGGATATTGTTAGGAGAAAGATAATATATGAAGATAAGGAAAAGCCTAGTATTAATTTATTAGGTAGTGAGGAAGTGGTAATTTATAAAGGAAATAGCTATAAGGAGATGGGGTATAGTGCTAGTGATAATTGTGATGGAGATATTACTGATAAAGTAGAAGTGAGTAGTAATGTTGATAGTAATAAAGTAGGTACTTATGAGATAGAATATAAAGTGGTAGATAGTAGTAATAATGAGGTATCTGTTATAAGGAAGGTTAGGGTAATAAATATAAATAATACTAGTGATAAGGGGGTTATTTATTTAACTTTTGATGATGGGCCTAGTAATTTAACAAAGGATATATTAAAAATATTAGATGAAGAGGGTGTTAAGGCTACTTTCTTTGTAACGGGTAATGTTAATAGTTATAAAGATATTTTAAGGGAGATTTATAATAGTGGGCATACTATAGGCTTACATTCTTATTCTCATGATTATAGTTATGTATATTCTAATAAGAGTAATTATTTTGATGATATAGATAGGCTTAATGATAGTATAGAGAGTATTATTGGTATTAGGAGTAATATTATTAGGTTTCCTGGGGGTAGTTCTAATACTATTAGTAAGAATTATTATAATGGTATTATGAGTTATTTAACAAGGGAAGTATTAAATAGGGGGTATGTTTATTTTGATTGGAATGTTGATTCTGATGATGCTGGTAAGGCTTTTAATGATAAGGATAAGATATATTATAATGTTATAAGTAGTCTTAGTTATTCTAGGGCTAATGTTGTTTTGATGCATGATTCGGGGGGACATCTTGCTACTAAGGAGGCACTTCTTAGTATTATAGAGTATGGTAAGAGTAAGGGGTATGTATTTAAGGCTATTGATAAGGATACTCCTATGGTAAGGCATAATGTTAATAATTAGGTTAATTATATAGACTAATGTTTATTTATTTGATAGAATATATTTTATAAGAGGAGAAAAATATGAAAAAGAAAATTATTATTTGTTTAGGATTTATTGTTATATTAGGAGTAGTATTTGGTATTATAGATTATAATAGAATTAATAATTTAGAAGATCCTTTATTTATGATTAGAGTTACTACGGGTAATGGGTCTATTCAACATTATATAGGTATAGGTTATAGAATGAAAAGGGAAGTAGGATTATCTTATACTGAGCCATATTATATGGATAATGAGATAAGGTTTGGTTTATGGCTTTATACTTGGGAGTTAGATTTTAAGGCACAGGTAGAATATACATATACTATAGAAGTTAAAGAGAGTGATAGTTGTAGTAAGGATTTATATTATAGTGAAGATGATAGGGATATATATTTATATTGTTTGGATAGTATTTTAGTTAATGATGGTAGTAGTACTGTTGAATTAAGAGATTATCTTAATAATGAGGGTATTAGTATAGATGAGTTTATTGATTTATTTATAGAAGTGGATACTTATGATGATGGTGGTAGTAAGATATATAGAGAACTAGGTGATACAACTCAGGTTAATGGTTTTACAGATAGGGGATTAACAATATTAGAATGTAATACTATAGAGGGGAATAAAGATATATATTTAGGTTCTATTGATATGGAGTATGATACTAGTTTTTGTAAGAATGAAGCTGAATATAAGACTTTTACTAGGACTTATAATGTTAAAAGTATTTATATAGATGATGATGAAGAATATGTGTATTTAGATATAGAACAATTTCAAGGAGAAAGTAGTAGAGTTAGGGTATTAAGTTCTTTAGCAAATGAAGTAAAGATGGGTTATAATTATGAGTTTACTTTTCAATATTTAGATAATGATTTTATAGATAATATAGATAGTATATTTGAAAATACTACTTTAATAAGTATAAAAGAGACAGATAAGGTTGGTTTAGAACAGGTACAAGAAGCAATAAAATAAGATATATAGATGGGTGGTTTGGATGGAAGCAATATATAAAAAATATTCTTATTTTAGTAAGTTAGTAAAGATAAATAGTAGTAGTATTAATGAAAAAAATAATATTAGACTTAATTCTCGGGAAGATTTAGAGTATTTTGATGGGTTATTGAAAAATTTTTTTGAGTTATTAAAGACAACACGAGATATAGATACGGTATTGTTAAATCTACTTAATTTAGTGGGAAAGTTATTGTATTATCAGCCTTTTTATGATGGTAATAGTAGGACTTTAAAGATATTTCTTAATATTGTTTTAAAAGAGTTAGGATATAATATTTTATATAAAGAAGATGATTATATTATTCCTATGTTATTTGATAGTGATGTATGTAGTATAGATGAGGTAATGGAATTTAAGAAGAAGGTTGGATTAAAGGGGAGAAAGTAATTTATATTATAGTTAAGACAGTGGTAATTATAAATATTATTATGAATATAGGAAAGCATCCACATCCTGGTAAGCAACAACCACAGCCACATCTATTATTACATGTGTCTTTTTTTTTACATTTACATTGCATAATGACTCCTTTCATAGATACAATATTATTATTTATAAATTATATTACTTATAATTAGATGTATTGACTTTGATAATTTAATATGTTAATCTTTTTATAAGTAGAGTAGTAGTTATTTATATGGAGTTAGGAGTGATTATGTGTTAAAGTTAGATGGTATTGGTAAGATATATAAGGTATCTAGTGGGGATGTTGTAGCGCTTGATAATGTTAGTTTAAAGATAGGAGAAGGGAAATTTTATGGTATTGTAGGTCATTCTGGTAGTGGAAAGTCTACATTAATTCAAATAATAGGATTACTAGATAATTATAGTAGTGGTAGTTATTATATTGATGATGTAGATGTTAGTAAAATGAAAGATATAGAAAAGAATAATTATAGAATACATAAATTTGGTTTTGTATTTCAAGCATTTTATTTAGATCCTAAGTTAAGTGCATTAGATAATGTTATGATACCTATGTATGTTAATAAAGATATAAGTAGAAAAGATAGAAAGAATAGGGCTATTGAATTACTTAAAAGATTTGGAATAGTTATTAATATGTGTAAGCATAAAATAAGTCAGTTATCTGGAGGAGAACAACAGAGAGTGGCAATTGCTAGAGCGCTCGCGAATAATCCTGATATAATTATTGCAGATGAACCTACTGGTAATTTAGATAAAGAAAATGAAAAAATAGTATTTGATATGTTAAAAGAATTATCTTCTAAAGATAAAAAAACAGTAATAGTTGTAAGTCATAATGAAATATTAAAAGAATATGCAGATGTTATTTATGAAATATCTAATGGTAAATTAGTGGGTGTTAAAGATGAAGATTAGAGATTATATAGATATTTCTTTAAAGATAATTAAATCACATAAATTATCTAGTATTATAATTATAGTATTTTTAACTTTCCTACTATTACTTGGTAATATCTTAATTAATGTTAGTTATAATTGGGATAAATATATGGAGGATACTATTAAGGAAAATATTTTAGCAAGAACTTATTTTGTATTAAATCAAGACCAAGTGAATGGTGAAATTACTGATTTAGGTAAAATTATAGAAGATTTAAGAAAATTTCCGCATATTGTTCACTCTTATAATCAACAATATTCACAAGTAGATGTATTTATAGATGATATTTATCCTCAAAATGATTATAATAATCATATTGTAATGAATACGGTAACTGATACTTTTTCTCCTAATATAACGGAAGGAAGAAGAGTAGAAGATGAAGATGAAATTATTTGTCCTAGATATTTACGAAAAAATTTTGATGCAACTAAGACTAGTGAGACTATCGATATGACTGAATATTTGAATAAGGAACTTACTATTAGTTATGTAAAACTACATTTTACTGATGTATTTGAGGCAGACATTGAAAAAGAATATACTAAAAAAGTAAAATTGGTAGGTATTTATGATAATATTCCATCTTTAATAACTTTTAATGAGTGCTATATGTTGGAAGATGTTGTAAGAGAGATGTTTATAGAAACAGAACCCACTTATTCTGAGGAGTTTTTAGAAGATAATCAAGTATGGACTTATGGTACTGCTACTGAAGTAATAGTAGATGAGTTAGAAAATATGGATTTAGTTGAAAGGGAATTAACAGAGGCTGGTTATTATTTAAAAGATCCGGCATTATCTTTTAGATATGATGTAATTAATAGAGTAAAGTATACGGCTATTATAGGTTTTATTGTTT
>CASEAD010000014.1 GCA_949285775.1 uncultured bacterium | reverse complement strand
TGCCACTGGTATTCAAGGACCTACCGGACCTACTGGTGCAACAGGTGCTACTGGTGCAACAGGACCTACTGGACCAGGAACAGACCTAGACAGCTATGCTATGGTTCACGATGAAACAGATTCAACTGTAGGAGTTCAACAACCAATTCTATTCCAAACAACAAACATCTCTAACAAAATCACATATAACCCTAATACAGGAGATTTCTCAATACCAGAAGCAGGAATTTATATAATTCACTGGTGGATTAACGTAAGACATAGCGATAAAAAAGATGAAAGCTGCGAACCAAAAACACTAGGAATAGAATTCCACCAATTTTGGCCAACTGACATTTTAATTGCACATTCATCTACTCATAATAAACTAACTTGCTGTGATACAGGAACCATCAGCGGAAACGCAATTTTCGAAGCATTACCAGGTGCAAGCTACAGATTAATTAATACCTCTGATGTCGATTTTAGATTAGTACCAAACGATTTATATTCAGGCTGTGTATCAATCACAAGAATATTCTAATATTTCATACATATCTATTGATAATAAACCCACAAAATAGTAGTGTGTTAACAAACACCTACTATTTTTTGTTACTATAAATAAACCTTAGTTACAACAACTCTCCCAATAGTACGTCCACCTTCACGAACTAAAAATTCAGTCCCCTTCTCAATTGCAACTGGAGCAATTAATTCAACAGTCATCTTAACATCATCTCCAGGATTAACCTGATCTACTCCTTCAAGCAAAACAATACCGCCAGTAACATCTAGTGTTCTAAAATAAAATTGTGGTCTATAGTTCGAGAAAAAAGGAGTGCGTCTTCCACCTCCTTCAGTAGACAAAACATAAACATCTGCTTCAAACTTAGAAACCACCTTCATAGAACCAATCATAACAACAACTTGTCCCACATCTCCACACCATCTAAAACAACATCAACAGTATCACCTACTTCAGCGTAATCCAAACCCTCATTATTAATCCCACTAACTATAGCAGTTACATTTTCATAATTTAACCCTAACACTTCAACTTCATCATTCAAACTAATACTTCCTCTTCTAATACAACCAGTCACAATAACCTCGTCATTTTTCCCAGAAGAAACACTATCAACAGACATTAAAAAATTACCATTCTTAGCATTTTCCAAATCCCGTTCATTAACCGCATCACAACTAGATATCTCTTTAACTAAATCACTATTACTTTCAGTATTAGAAATCACTATATTTCTTATTAAAACTACAATAATAACAATCAACAAAATTACAATAATAACAATAAATACCTTTCTTTTATTTCCCTTATTTTGTACTTTATTATTATGTAAAATAATATCAGCACTAGTATCTTGCATATTATTACCTTGAGTACTATTTAATATATCTACATTTGATTGCCCCTGAACTACCTCAATTTTAGCCCCACAATAAGGACAAATATCAGCCCTCTCATCAACCTGACCCCTACAATATCTTCACTCCTCTAACTTACATTAAAATAATTATATAGTAATATTATAAATTAGTAAACATATAATAAAATTATTACTTCCCAAAATACTCCTCAATTCCCATAACAATATTATTAATTAAAATATCCCTATACTCCTCTTGCCTTAACTTATAATTATCATTACTATTACTAACAAAACCAGCTTCTATCAATACACCAGGAACTTTAATCTTAGAATACATATAATAATCATTAGCTTCCTTATAATCTCTAACATTACTCATATTACTACTTAAAGCCTTAGTAATACTCTCTGCTATAACCTTATTATCATCAACTATATTATCATAAAAAACCTGTATCCCATTCCACTTACTACTTACAGAAGCATTTAAATGAATAGAAATATACATATCACACAAAGAATCATTAATCAACATAGCCCTCTTATATAAATCACTTCTCTTCCTATTAATTGCACTACCAGCCAAATCATAATCCCCATCCCGAGTTAAATACACAATAGCCCCTTTACTTATTAACTTCTCCTCTAACATCTTAACCAATACCAAATTCATATCTTTCTCTATTATATAAGTAGAAACAGCCCCAGAATCAACTCCCCCATGTCCAGGATCCAAATATATAACCTTACCTATTAAAGAATAATCATTAACAACAGCATTAACCTTACCAAAACAAAAAACCGATAAAAAGAACATAACTATCATAAAAGATTTGTACTGTCTCATAAACTTCACCTAAATAAATATATGTTATATATCAAAATAAAAGAACTTAACCAGCCATCAAGTCCCTTTAATAAAAATTAAATACTCTTTACTTTTCTCTTCTTATAACCAAAATAATAAATTCCCCCTACAGAAATAATAAACAAAACAAAAGCAATCCCAATATATAGTGAACCAGTACTAGGATTAATAATCCTAACTAAAGTATATTCCTTAAGTAACTCATCACCATAATATACCTGTAATTTATCATCATTAATAACTACATTACCATCAGCCCAAACAAGAGAAACATTCTCTAATATAGTATCATTATCATCTGTCTCAACATCAATCATATTATTTTCATCATCAATAGTATATCTATCACTATTTAATTTAATAAACCTAATCTCATAATAACCATCAAACTCTAAATCAGCACTAGTAGTAATATCATTTATAGATAAATCATCTGAATATATCTGTAGCCTTACATAATCACCATCTTCCCCACTAATAGTACTACCACTAAAAGTACTATCCGTACACACATTAACATTAGTTGTCTCCATAGAAGAAGTACTACCATTAACTGTATATTCAACATCATAATTACAAATACTATTAGTATTCCTAGCAACACTACCAAACCCACTATATAATGTATACTTATTTAAATTTACATTACTAGGAATATGCATCACTATCTCACTAGTACTAATAATATCACCATATACAGGAATAATTTTATAATACTCTACATCTAAATGATTTAAACTAGTATATTCAGATAAATCTATACTATCTAACCACTCATTTTCTACAACCAAATATGTAATCTTACTCTTATCACCTATATTATATCCATCAAACTCATTAAATACAGCATTTAACTCCGTTAACGATCCCTGATTACTTAAATCTAAACTAACCAAATCATTAGAAGAAGCATAAATTTTACTAAGATTACTCAAATTATTCAAATTTAAACTACTTAGATTATTAGAAGAAACATTAATATAGCTTAACTTACTCAAGCTAGACAGATCTATACTAGATAAATTATTATTAAATAAATCCAAATCTATTAAATTAGTATTATTAGATAAATCTATACTACTTATATCATTACTAGAACTATATAAATATTCCAAATTAGTATTCTTACTAACATCTAAACTATTTAAACTATTCGCAGATACTACTAAATAATCCAAATTACCATACTTAGACACATCTATACTAGATAATTTATTAGAATTCAAATCCAACCTAGTAAGATTATCAGCACTACTAGGTAACACCAAAGAACTTAAATTATTACCAGATAGATACACATGCTCTAACATAGTATTATTAGCTAAATCTAAACTAGTCAAATTATTTAATGATAACAACAAAAACTTCAACTCAGTCAAATTAGACACATCTATACTAGATAAATTATTATTATAAATATTTAAATCTAACAACTTTGAATTATTAGATAAATCTATAGAAGAAATATTATTACCATTTAAATATAATTGTTGTAAATTAGTATTATTAGATAAATCTATAGAACTAAGTTCATTAAAAGTCATATTTAACATAACTAAATTAGTATTCTTACTTAAATCCATACTAGTAACATCATTATCATATAAATTTAAATATCTTAAAGAAGTTAACTTTTCAATACCCTTTGTACTAGTAATATTTTGTCCCCTACAAATAACCTCAGTTATCTGAGATAACTCTTCATCAGTCGCACTAGTCCTATCAGAACCCAAAGTATCTAACACACACCTATATAACTCTTCCGATTCAAATCCAGCATCACTATCAGTTAAATACTCCATATTATCTACAATCACATTATTATATTCAGCACTTATACTTATATTAAAAACACCAACTACCAAACAAATAATAACACACACATATACAACAATATTATTTTTCATCTTTTACACCTCTCATCCTACAACATTAATAAAAACACAATAACTATTACTTACTCCCTATCCTACCTCCTATCATAACAAAATTATACCACAAACAAAGAAAAAAATGTAACACAATTTGTGTAACTTACAAAAAGTATTACCAATTATTAAAATAATATTATAAAGTTAGGAGAGAAATAAATGGAAAAATTTAATATACCAAACATTGATAATGAAAAAACTGTACTAAAAACTATTAGAATAAAACTAACTACATTAAACAAACTAGAAGATTTAGCTAAAAATAATAACATATCAGTAAATAGATTAATAAATGAATGCATTGAATATGC
>CASEAD010000013.1 GCA_949285775.1 uncultured bacterium | reverse complement strand
CATAGTGGGTCAATTAGTTTGGATATTGCTTTGGGTGTTGGAGGTTATCCTAAAGGTAGAATAATAGAGATATATGGTCCAGAATCTTCTGGTAAGACTACTTTTGCATTACATGCGATTGCTGAAGTACAAAAAAGTGGTGGTAGAGCGGCTTTTATAGATGCTGAGCATTCTTTGGATCCAGTTTATGCTTCTAATTTGGGTGTAGATATTGATGAGTTATTGTTATCACAGCCTGATACTGGTGAGCAGGCTTTGGAGATTTGTGAGGCTTTAGTTAAAAGTGAGGCGGTTAGTATAATAGTTATTGACTCGGTAGCAGCATTGGTTCCTCAGGCTGAGATTGATGGTGAGATGGGGGATTCTCATATTGGGTTGCAGGCTAGGCTTATGAGTCAGGCTCTTAGGAAGTTATCTGGTTTTATTAATAAGACTAATACAATAGTTATTTTTATTAATCAGTTGAGGGATAAGGTTGGAGTCATGTTTGGTAATCCTGAAACTACACCTGGAGGAAGGGCATTGAAGTATTATTCATCTGTTAGGTTAGATATTAGGAGAGGCGAACAGATAAAGCTTGGTACTGAGGTAATTGGAAATAAAACTAATATTAAAGTTGTTAAGAATAAGGTAGCGCCACCGTTTAAGACTTGTACTGTGGATATTATGTATGGTGAAGGAGTGTCACAGATAGGTGAGATTGTTGATTTAGCTAGTGATGCTGATATAATTGATAAGAGTGGGGCATGGTATTCTTATAATAATAATAAAATTGGTCAAGGTAAGGAAAATGCTAAGCTATATTTGAAGAATAATCCAGATATTTTGATGGAGATTGAAGATAAGGTAAGAGATTTTTATGGTGTAGGTGGTAAGAAAAAGTCAGAAAAGGTAAAGGGTGGTAAGAAAGAAAAGATTGGTAGTATTGAAGAAAAGTAACAATTTGTATAATTGTTATTTTTTTCTTGGGTTATAATCTGACTTATGGTATACTATTAATAGATGGAGGTTGATTATGGGATTATTTGATAAGATAAGGAATGTATTTGTTAAGGAGAAGAGAGAAGAAGTTAAGAATTATGATAAAGGATTAGAGAAGACTAGGAAAGAGTTTATTTCACAGTTATCTAATTTGAGTCGTAAGTATAAGAATATAGATGATGATTATTTTGAGGAATTAGAGGATATTCTTATTATGGCTGATATTGGTGTTAATACTGTTATGAAGTTTGTTGATAGGTTAAAGAGAAGGGTTCGTAATGAGAAGATTAGTGATAGTGAGTATTTAAAAGAGGTTATTATTGATGAGTTGTTTGTTATGTATGTGTCTGATAATGTTATTGATAGTAAGATACATTATAGTAATGATGGGCCTACGGTTATTTTGTTTGTTGGGGTTAATGGTGTAGGTAAGACTACTTCTATTGGTAAGATTGCTTATAAGTTAAAGAATGAGGGGAAGAAGGTTATGTTAGTTGCGGGTGATACTTTTAGAGCGGGGGCTATTGAACAGTTGGTTACTTGGGGAGATAGGATTGGTGTTAAGGTAGTTAAGGGTGACTCTAAGGATCCGTCTAGTGTTATATATGATGCTTTAGAAGAGGCTTGTAGTAATGAATATGATGTTGTATTGGTTGATACGGCTGGTAGGCTTCAGAATAAGGAAAATTTAATGAAGGAATTAGAGAAGATTAATAGGGTTATTAAGAAGATTATTCCTAGTGCTCCTCATGAAACTTTGTTGGTAATAGATGCTACTACTGGTCAAAATGGTATTAGTCAAGCTAAGGCTTTTAAGGAGATTACGGATATAACTGGAATTATTCTTTCTAAATTAGATGGTACTGCTAAAGGCGGGATAGTTCTTGCTATTAAGGATAGTGTTAATATTCCGGTTAAGTTTGTTGGTTTGGGTGAGGGGTTGGATGATTTGGAAATATTTGATATTGAGAAGTATATATATGGTTTATTTAAAGATTTATAGGTGTTGTGATGGAAGATAGAGATTATTTGATTATTTTGTATGATTATTATGGGGAATTGTTTGGTGATAAGCAGAGGAAGTATTTTGAAGATTATTATTTTAATAATTTATCATTAGGAGAGATTAGTGATAATTTGGGAGTTAGTAGGAATGCTATATATAAGGTTATTAAGAATATGGAAGAGAAATTATATTTTTATGAAGAAAAGTTAGGAATGTATAGTAAAAATATTAAAATTAATGATATAATAAGAAAGATAGATGATGTTGAGTTAAGAAAAGAATTAGGAGGTATATTTTAGGAGATGAGATTTATGGATAAGGATAGTTTGCCTGTAGAGATTAAGGATAATGAATTACCTAAGGAAGATGGTATGAATTATAAGATGTTTTATGATTATAAGAAAAGAACTAATGGTGGGTTTGCTGATGCATTGTTTTTGGGGGCAATTATGCTTACTTGTTTTATGTGGGGTATGATTGTTATTAT
>CASEAD010000012.1 GCA_949285775.1 uncultured bacterium | reverse complement strand
TAGACTTTCTCTTTTACTAAATCTATTAAATTAATAATATCTTTCCCCGTGGCATTATCTTTATTTATAATAAAGTTAGCATGTTTTTTACTGACTACGGCACCACCAATGCTATAACCTTTTAAACCGCATTTTTCAATTAATTCTCCGGCTGACATTCCTTCGGGATTTCTAAAAACAGAGCCTGCTGAGGGGTAGTCTAATGGTTGTGTTTCTAATCTTCGTATTCTTCTGTTGCTTATTAATTCTAGTAATTCTTGACTATTACTTTTTTTTAATTTTAGTCTACAGCTTACTATAATATAATCTTTATTTTTTTTAATGTATGAATCTCTATAATCATATTCTAAGTCATTTTTTGTCATAGTAACTACTTCCAAATCAGGATTAATTACTTTTGTATCTATTAATATTTCAGATATATCACTTTTATAGGCTCCGGCATTCATCGCGACAGATGCTCCTACAAAACCAGGGATACCGCTAGCGAATTCTAATCCTGATAATCCTTTTTGAGACATATTTATAGAAAGTTGTATTAATGGATATCCTGCTTCTACTTCTACAATATCATTATTTAAAGTTATTTTATTTAATCTATCTAACTTAATAATGATTCCATCATAATAATCATTCTTAAAAATTATATTACTACCATTACCTAATACTAAATATTTATAATTAAGTTTTTTTATTTCTTTTAATAATTCTAACAGTTCTTCTATATTTTTAGGAAATACTAGATATTTAGATATAACGTTTAATCTATAGGAGTTATATTTTTTTATATTGACATTTTCATAGTACTCATAATTATTATTTTTAATAAAATTTTTTATCATCTAATATCATTTCTTTCAAAATATTGTATATTATACTTGAGGAGTTTTTTATTCCTAAGGCACTAATATTTTTCTTCAATTCATTATATTTTGTAGTATTATCTAATGTTTCATCTATTAATCTAATAAAGCTATTTTTGCTTAATTTATTTTCTTCAATTATTAAAGCAGCATTCTTATCTACTAATCCCATAGCATTCTTATATTGATGATTATTAGTAACATAAGGGCTAGGTATAAAGATAGTAGGTATTCCTAAGGCCATAATTTCACTTATAGTACTAGCGCCTGCTCTTGATACCATTAAGTCAGTTTTCTTCATAATAGAAGGTAGATCTTCTATGAAAGGAACTACTTTTACATTATCAGGAAAGCCTCTTGTTTTTAATTTGTCATAATTATCTTTACCTGTTACATATAATACTTGATAGTCTTTGTTTCTAAAGCCATATATGTATTCACTCATCAAGTCATTAATTGAACTACTACCAAGGCTTCCCATTACAATTAATACTAATTTTTTTTCGTTGGATAGGCCAAATTTGGTTTTATCTGCTTCTTTAGTGAGTAATGCTTTTTCTCCACAAGGGTTACCTGTTAATACTACTTTATCTTTGGGAAAATCCTCTTTAGTATTTTCAAAACTGACTCCTATTTTATCGGCATATCTTCCAAGTATTTTATTTGATAGTCCTACTACGGAGTTTTGTTCATGAATAAATGTTTTCTTACCTAATTTTTTAGCAGATTGAATGACAGGTACCGTTACATAACCACCGCAACCTATTACGACATCTGGATTAAATTCACTAATTATCTCCTTACACTTTTTTTTAGCTTTTAGAAAGTTAGTTATTGTCTTTATATTATCTAAAGTAAACTTTCTTTTTAATCCAGTTACTTCTATACCTTCATAAGGAATATTTAACTTAGGTATTAAATCTTTCTCCATTCTATTATGAGTTCCTATATATAAAAACTTACTATTTGGTTCTTCTTCTTTAATTTTATTTATAATAGCAAGCGCAGGATAGATGTGTCCACCGGTTCCACCGGCACTGATAACAACACGCATTCTAGCTCACCTCCGTTATTTCATTATAACATTTTTTTTAGTAGTTGTAAGTAAATAATGATAATTATACATTTTTTTATTATTTATTTGTCAAAAGATAAGTTTATTTCTTTACTTTATTATATTTCTTTTCTTGTTATTTGTGCCTATTAGTAATATAGACGCTATAAATATTACCTGCTCTTATTTTATAATAATTATTAATTATATATTTAAGTATTTCTTTATTGGTTTGGCTTTTTGTAATTAATTCATTTTCCCTTATGAAGAATAAACATTTATTATTTTTACAATTATTGTCTATTTCATTTATATATACTACACTTCCATTATATCCCATATTACCATTGTTAATAATATCATATTTATTAATATCTATGTTTAAATTTAATTTAACTATATAAGATAAACTTCCTAATATATAGCTATCATAATCACTATATTTATCTAAATAATTGTTAATTTCTTCGATATATTCTTTAGTAGCGCTAGGCACCATTCTTTTATACATAAAATTAAATACTTCATAATGACGTAAACTTTTAATATCATGTGATACATATAAATTATCATAAGTAATAATACCTATTATAAATAATGCCATAATAATAGTACTACCCAATAAATATTTATATTTTTTTATATAATTTAGAAAAATGTATGCGCAAGGTATAAAGCCTATAATAAAGTGAACTAAGTCTACTATGGGAAATACGATTATTTGAAATAATAAGATATATAATAGGGAAT
>CASEAD010000011.1 GCA_949285775.1 uncultured bacterium | reverse complement strand
CCTTTTTTTACTGTATAATATTGAAATGTATTATTTTTATTAGTTGGTACTATTATTTGAGTGTTAGGAGTTAAAATATAATTATTGGGAAATCCATTTATTTCAAATAAAAGTTCTTTATCTATGCCATATTTATTAGCGATGCTATCAATGGTGTCTGATGTATTCACTGTATATATTTCATACATTTTATCACCTTCCATAAATAAAATATGATAATTTATTTAGTAAGTGCTAGTGAAATTGGGTAAAAATGTGGTTTTTTGGTTATTTATATTTGACTTAATCATAATTTTGTGATAAAGTTATTATACGATGTTTTGAGGAGGGATAAATATGGCAAAAAATGTATCAAGTAAAAAAACAAGGAAAGTAAATAATAGGCCTAATTGTTTGAAAATTACTAAGAGAGCTCAAAAAGTTAATTTACAGCCAATTACTATAAATGGTAAAAGGGTTAGATTAAGTGCTAGTGAAATTAAAACTATTAAGAAAGCTGCTTAGTTATAAAATATTATAAAAGACACATCATTTGTTTGATGTGTCTTTTTTTGTTTTTTTATGCTGCTTTTCTTCTATATTATTGTAGTAATTGTTACCTTGATTGTATTCTTTTTCTAATTCCTTTTTTGTTTTGTTTTTCATAATAACCTCCATATTTAGTATGGTGGTTTTTGAAGTTTTTATTTATTTTGTTTTTATTAGATATTCTTAGCATTAATAGTAGTCCATTAAAATATCTTAATATAATAATCTATCTAAATAATGTTTAATCCAAAAATAATAATAATTATTAAAGATAGTATTCCTAGTGCTAATAATATTTTATATAATATTTTACTTTGAGAATTAGTTTCTTTATTGTTACTTGTTTTTCCTAATTTATTTTTACAAAATTTTAATAAAGTTTCTATTGTTTGATAGTAATTATCACTGTTAATAATGTAAGATCCTACTACGGCTATATCTGCACTTTCTAGAAGAGGTATTGTTTTATCATTTATTCCTCCGTCTACTTCTATTTGAAGATCATAATTATTATTTTGTATTATTTCTTTTATTTTTTTTATTTTGTTTGTTGTTTCAGGGATAAATTCTTGTCCTCCTTTTCCTGGTTCAACACTCATTATTAAGATTAGGTCTATATCTTTTAAGTAGTCTAATAGTTTATCTATACTAGTATTTGGCTTTATGGATATTCCTACTTTATATCCTTTTTCTTTTATTTTAGATATTATTTTATTAATATCTTTTTCCACTTCTATGTGGAAAGTAATATACTCTATGTTCATATCATTATACTGTTCTATATATTCTATTGGGTTTTCCACCATTAAGTGGATATCTAGTGGATATTTGGTCATATAATTAATTGCATTTATTTCATTAAATTTATTAAACTGAGTATCTTTTACAAATTTTCCATCCATTACATCTATATGGATATAACTTGTTTTTGTTCTATTTAATTGTTTTACACTTTCTAGTCTATCATTTGAGTTTAGTATTGATGTAGATATTTTCATAATTATTAACTCCTTACTTTTATAAGTTTATTTTATCATAAAAATTGGATATATGACAATAAAAATTATATTAAAAAAATAAGATACATTAATATCCTATTTTCCGTTTTCTATAAATAATATATAGTTGTTATATCTTGAATTTAGTATTTCATTTTTTTCTACTAGTTTTTTTACTTGACATCCATCTTCTTTCATATGCATACAATCTCTATATTTGCAGTAGTGTAAGTTATCAAACATTTCTTTCATATTATCTCTTATATCTGTTTTGGTCATATTATGAAAGTCTACTTGTGAGAAACCCGGTGTATCTACTACAAAACCATCTAACACTTCGAAAAGTTCCGTATGTCTGGTAGTATGTTTTCCTCTATTTAATGCATATGATATACTATCTGTTTTTAGCTTTAAATTATTATTTAGCATATTTAAGATACTACTTTTTCCTGCACCAGATTGACCTGTTAGGACAGTTATTTTATTTTTTAATATTGGTATAAAGTCTTGTTTGTGTTGATTGGTTATTACTTTATATCCTATTTTTTGGTAATAAGAAATAATATTATTAATTTCTTCTAATTCTTGGTTATTTAGTAAATCTAGTTTTGTGAAACATATAATTGGTTCTATATTATTAAAACTTATTACTGTTAATAATTTATCTAATAGGAATGTATCTAAATTTGGTTCTTTGACACTTGTTACTACTAGGGCTTGATCTATATTGGATACTGATGGTCTTATTAGATAATTTTTTCTGGAATTTATTTTTAAAATGTAATTATTATTTTCGTCAAAGGTGACATTGTCTCCTACTAGGGGAGTAATGTTATCTTTTCTGAATTTTCCTCGTGCTTTACAAGTATATGTTTTGTTGTTAGATTTAATTACGTAGTCATTACTTATATTTTTTATAATTATTCCTTCCATAATTCTCCTATTCGTTATTATCGTTAGTTGAAGTTTCTTCTTCAGTGTAATAACAATTAACAGTAGCATCTGTTCCATTTATAGTATATGAAATTGAAGTTCTTTCTGGTGTATATCCGACTATTCCAGGACAAGTTACTGTATCTGTAGTGCCATTTCTTATACCGTTTTGGGTCAATGAATCTCTTACTGATATTGTGGTGTTTCTTAAATAATAGTTTACTGTTAGTGAGTATGTAGTAGTATCAGCGTCTATTGTTACGGTAAATATTGCACCTGATGTTATTTTTCCAGTTCTACTTTGATTGGTTACTGTTGATTCTAAATATTCAGTGTAGTCAGAAATGGCATTACCTTTTTTGTCTCTTACACGTAGGGTTAAAGAGTATTTATTTACAAAATCAACTACATCGGATAATATCCAGCTTTCCTCTACCATGTCTGGGTATTCATTATAAACATCTGGTATATATAATGTTATAGTATCCCCTTTTTCTAATTTTACTTCCTCAGTTTCATTATACTTAGGATCTTGATCTATTATGAGATCTTCTTTTCCAATATAATCACTTGGGTCCTCAACAGTTTTCTTTTCTACTTCTACTTGTAGTCCTCTATTTTTTAATCTTTCTTCTATTGTATTATAGTTTTCACCTGTATAATCTTCTATGATTACACTTCGTGGGCCTGATGATTCGATGATAGTTATAATACTTCCTTTTCTTTTTGTAGATCCTGCTTTAGGAGAAGTTTCTATTACTCTTCCTTCTTCTATCTCATCACTTTCTTCGGCCTTTATGTCATATTCAAATCCTTTTTCCTTAAGTGTTTCTTCTGCTTCTTCAGTAGTCATATTTGTTACGTCTGGTACTTCTATATCTTTGGTTTGATTTTGATAGTTGAAGTATGCTAATGTACCTATCATTAGTAATAAAACAATTACTGCAGAAATTATAATTATTTTCTTCTTGGTACTTAGATTTTTCTTTTTTCTTTTTTGAGGTTTTTCTTCATTACTAGTATCAGGTTTTGGTATATCATTTGGTGAAGGTACTGCTGGTTGTTTAATTGGTACTGCTTTGCTTTCGTCGATATCTACTTCTGGATATGGATACTCATACTTCATATCGTTTTGGTGTTCTGGGTTTAAGGCATTTTTTAGATCTTCATTCATTTGTTTTATGTTATCATACCTATTTTTAGGATTTTTGGCAGTTGCTTTTAATACTATATTTTCAATACTTTGTGGAATTAGTGGGTTTTGTTTTCTAATGCTTGGTATTTTTTCTTTCATTTGTTTTAAAGCTATTTCAACTGCGTTATCTCCTTTAAAGGGAACTGTCCCTGTTAATAACTCATACATAAGTATTCCCGCTGAATAGATATCACTCTTGGTAGTAGCGGTCTTACCTGCTGCTTGTTCTGGTGGTAGATAGTGAACAGAGCCCATGACAGAGTTGGTTTGGGTTAATTGAGTAGCGTTCATTGACATTGCAATACCAAAGTCAGTTATTTTTACTATTCCGTTATCTAATATCATGATATTTTGTGGCTTTATATCTCTGTGTATAATATATGCTTCGTGAGCTTGATTTAAACCATCCGTTATTTGTGTCATTATGTCTACTACTTCGGGAACTGTTAAAGCTCCTCTTTTTTGAACTAGTTGTTTTAATGTTTTTCCATCTATGTATTCCATAACGATATAATGTTGGTTATCTTCTTCTCCTACATCATATACTTCAACTATATTAGGATGAGATAAATCTGAAACAGATTTTGCTTCTCTTTGAAATCTTCTTATAAATTTCTCGTCATTTTCTAAATCGCCACGTAATACTTTTATAGCAACTTGTCTATTTAAAATAGTATCTTGTGCTAAATATACATTAGCCATTCCACCTTCGCCAATAGTTTTAATAATTTCATATCTATTATTAATCTTTTGCCCCTTTGATAACATTATAAATCACCGCTTTCCTTCTTTAAATACGCAATTGATATATTATCTTTACCTCCTCTAGCGTTTGCTTTTTTTATCAACTTTATAACAGCTTCTTCTACTGTTAGTTCGCTATTAAGTACTTTCTCTATTTGTTCTATTGTTAACATATTGGTTAATCCATCGCTACAAAGAAATATACCAGATATTTTAGAGTCACCAACATCAAAAATATCTATATCAATTGGGTTGTTAGCTCCTAATGCACGCATTAATACGTTCTTCCTGGGATGGTATTTTGCTTCTTCTTCAGTTAATTCTCCTGTAGAAACTAATAAGTTTACTAGAGTGTGATCTTTTGTTACTTTGTGCATTTTATTATTCTTTATTACAAAGCCAGAGCTATCTCCAATATTTCCATATAGTAAATAATTTTTCGTTTGAATGGCACAAACTAATGTTGTTCCCATTCCTTTGCTGTCTGGATTTTCTTTAGTATAATCAAATATTTTGTTATTTATTTCGGTAACAATATTTCTCAACCAATCAATCGCCGTTTCTTTATCGCCTATTGTATCTAATCTATAAAATTCTTCTGTTAGATGGTTAATAGCAATTGCACTTGCTACTTCACCTGCTTTATGCCCACCCATTCCATCAGCAACCGCTAAAATATATTCTTCATTATCATTAGATAAAATAATAACATTATCTTCATTGTGTTCTCTAATTTTACCAGCATCAGTTATATAAAATGATTTCATTTTTAACCTCCTATATTTTGATTTGCTCTAAGTTGTCCGCATGCAGCATCAACACAACCACCAAATTCTTTTCTTATTGTTACATTTATCTTGTTTTTCTTTAGTATATCATAAAAATTCATTATTTGATTATTTTTTGTTCTTTTAAACTCAATATTTTCTGTTTCATTGTATGGAATTAAGTTTACATAACAGTTTATCCCTTTTAGTAAATTAGCTAATTCTAAGGCACATTCGTTGGTGTCATTTATATTATCTAACATGATATATTCAAAAGTTACTCTTCTGTTGGTTTTAGCAATATATTTTTTGATTACACTTATTAATTCTTCTATAGTGTATGCGTTTGAAATAGGCATTATTTTTCTTCTTAACTTGTCGTTTGGTGCGTGTAAACTTATAGCGAGATTTACTTGGCCATCTTCGTACATGAACTTTTCAATCCCCGCTATGATACCACTTGTGGAGATAGTTATATGTCGTGAACCAATTGCAATGCCTTTCGGTTCGTTAATTATTTTCACAAATTTTAATACATTATTGTAATTATCAAATGGTTCTCCTATTCCCATTACTACTACGTGAGAAATTCTTTCTTTAATATCTTCTTCTATTTGGAGTATTTGTTCAACTATTTCATAAGGTTCTAAATCTCTTATTTTTTTTGTTCTTCCACTTTCGCAGAATTTACATCCCATATTACAACCTACTTGTGATGATACGCAAATGCTTATTCCATAGTTATGATACATTAAAACCGTTTCTATTCTCTGTCCATCTAATAATTCAAACAAATATTTTTTTACGTCAACGTCTTCTTGCTTTAATATTATTTTTATTTGTTGAAAGAAAAAATCTTCTTTTAATTTTTGGATTAAGTTTTTTCCTAGGTTTGTCATTTCATCGAATGTTTTTACTCTTTTTTTATATAAGAACTCATACACTTGACTTGCTCTAAATTTTTTCTCATTTATATTTAAGAAGTATTCTTCTAAATCATTTAGTGTTAAATTATATATATTTGTCATAAGTCCTCCTAATAAATTTTATTTGTAAATGTATAAAATAATATGCAGTTTACTAGTATTAGAGATATTAGTAATATTAATACAAATTTTTTAGTATTTTTTTTATGAAACATAAATTTATTGAGTAAGCAGATGTAGCTAAAGAAAAAAGCGGTTATGACAAGTGTTATGTAATTTTTTCCAAAAATTAAGTTTCTAAAAGTATCCCCTATATAGACATTTTTTGAACCGGCAATGGATACATAATGGGCATAATTATGTCTAGCTGAGTAAATTATAATAACTATATCTAACAGTCCTAATATTAAATAAATAATATATTCTTTAGTTATTTTTGGTAACTTATTTTTAGTTGTTTTAGTCTTATTATTAAGATTATTAGATTTTTTTTCTTTTTTCTTCTTAGTACTCTCTTTCATATTATCACTACTTTCTCTATAGTCTTATTATATCTTTTTTTTAATATTAATTCAACTATTTTTATTTATATAATTAGAGGGTTTTTTATGAAAGAAAAAAACGCTTTTGTTAGAAAGCATTTTATAACTATTTATTAATGTATTTTAACTCTCCCATTTTTGAGGTTGGAACAAATCCAGATGGGGCTTTTATGACATCAGGTATTCTATTTACTACTGTGGCACAGGTAAGTTCAACTGTGGCGGGTCTATCTATTACTAAAGTTGTATCTGGCTCACCATAAACTGTCCATTTGTTTGAGTCATAATCATCTTTAGAATAAACTTTACCGATACACTCGCTTTCAATTATTATTCCTTCTTTAGTTTCGGTTGTTACTACTGCACTCATTCCCGTAGCGTTTCCTTTTGGTACAGTCATATTAAGTGTACTTGACTCTATATCTTCAGTATGAGTTTGTGGTACGCACTTTTGTGTTTGTCTTGTAACAGTTAATCCTAGCTTGTCACATAACCAACCATTAACATTCCACATATAACTTGGCTGATATTTTCCGCTGTTGATTAACTCTTGTCTTTCTTCATCTGACATTCTATCAATTGATGCTATTTCTTTATCAAATTCTTCTAACGTAAGTCCTGCACCATGAGCTTGTGCTAAGGCAATTCCGTAGTCTTCTACATTATACGAAGAACTCCCTTTTATCTTGGTTATTTTATGAGTTGTACCTGCTATGGTAGAAATTAAATTTCCCCAATATGCGTCTTGATAGCCACTTCCAGTGATGGTGCAATTGTGCTTTTTGGCCATTTCATCTAATGATTTAGTTATACTAGGGTTAGAATTCATTGGGTAAAATGCTTCCTCACAAGTTGTTATAGCATTAATTCCTAGTTCAGCACATTGCATTAATGATTCATAAACATCACTTATTAAACTCATAGTGGTAATTATACATATATCTGGTTTTGTCTCTGATAATACCTCTTTTGCGTTTTCGACACTGGAAACCTTTATTCCTGTATCTTCACATCCTATAATACTACCAATATCCTTTCCAATTATATCTGGGTTTTTGTCAATAGCACCTACTATTTCCATTCCATTTTCTTTAGCATATCTCATGGTATATTCACTCATTTTACCGCAACCATATTGAACAAATTTTATTTTATTCATATTTTTCCTCTTTTCTTTTTATTCTTTTCCCGCTTGAACTGAAGTAATCGCTACAACACCAACTATGTCTTCAGCAGTACAACCACGTGATAAATCATTTACAGGCTTGGAGATTCCTTGGCAGATTGGTCCGTAAGCTTCGGCTTTTGCTAAGCGCTCTACTAATTTATAGCCAATGTTTCCGGCATCTAAATCTGGAAATATTAAGACATTAGCTTTCCCCGCAACATTACTTCCTTTAGCCTTAGATTCTGCAACACTAGGAACTATAGCTGCGTCTAATTGTAGTTCTCCGTCTATTTTATAATTTGGGTATTGTTCTTTAGCTAGTCTTGTGGCCTCTATTACTTTATCTACATCTGTGTGAGAAGCACTTCCTTTTGTCGAATGCGAAAGCATTGCAACTATTGGTTCTTCTTCAACTAATAACGCAAAACTTTCAGCAGATGTACCCGCTATGGCGGATAATTTTTCTGGGGTTGGGTTTTGTTCTAGACCTGAATCGGCAAACAAGAATGTTCCATTAGCACCATACTGACAGTTAGGAACTACCATTAAAAAGAAAGCTGATACTAATTTTACTCCTGGTTTTGTTTTTAATATTTGTAAGGCTGGTCTTAAGGTGTTGGAAGTGGAGTGGCAGGCTCCAGATACAGCGCCATCTGCTTTGCCTTCTTTTACTAACATACAAGCGTAGTACATATAATCATTTAATAATAATTCTTTAGCTTGTTCTTTAGTTAGTCCTTTTTCTTTTCTGAGTTGGTATAATTTGTCTGCTAATTCTTCAGTTAGTGGGGATTCATAGGGATTAATTATTGTTACTTTGTCTAAGTTTAATCCT
>CASEAD010000010.1 GCA_949285775.1 uncultured bacterium | reverse complement strand
TTTTGATTATTATTATAGAAATTGTCTTAAGAAGCTTATGTATTTATATTTTGTTAGTGAGAATAAAAAGGTAGATGAAGTTGAATATATAGAGTTTTTATATAATGCTTTTAAGGGGAAGATTCATAGATATAAAGATTTGAAAAAAGAAATAGAAAGTGTTTTTTTTGGTGTGAAAACTTCTATAATGTTAAATCAAGCATTGGAGTATAGAGAAAAGAGAGGGATGAGATGAGAAAGATATTTGTTATACCTAATAAGGATAATTTAGGGGAGTTATTAAGTAAGGATATTTATGGGTTATTACTTCCAATAGATAGGTTAGCGTGTAATTATGATACTTATTTTACTGTTGATGAGATAAAGAAGATTTTAAATAGGACTAGTAAGGAAATTGGTGTTATTATTAATAAGATAATGCATAATAATGATTTGGTATATTTAGAAAGAACTTTAGTAGAGTTAAATAAGTTAAATGTTAATAAGATATTATTTTATGATTTAAGTGTTATGAATATATGTGAGAGATTAGATATGAAGAAGGAGTTAGTAGTATTTCAGGATCATTTAAATGCTAGTGGTGAGAGTAATAGTTTTTATTTTAGAAGAGGTATTAGTTATGCTCTTATTACTAATGATATTACTAAGGAAGAGATTCAGGAGATTAGTAAGAGGTATAAATTAATGCTTATTGTATATGGGTATTTGCCTATATTTTATTCGAGGAGATATTTGATAAGTAATTATTTGGAGTATATTAATAAAGATAAGATTAGTGATTTATATTATATTAAACATAATGATAAGAGTTATCCTATTAGGGAAGAGAGTGAAGGTTGTGTTATTTATACTGATAGGCCTATTAATTTGATTAATGAGATAGGTAATATTGACGTAGATTATTTGATACTTAATTCTTTTAATATTGATAATGATACTTTTTTTGAAGTGTTAGATGATTATATAAATGAGAGAGTGGATAAGAAAGATAATTATGTTGGTTTTTTAAATGAAAAGACGGTGTATAAGGTGGAAGATTATGAATAAAGTTGAGTTGTTAGCACCTGCGGGTAGTTTGGATAAGTTGCGTATTGCTTTTTTATATGGGGCTGATGCTTGCTATATAGGGGGAAGAGATTATTCTTTAAGGGCAAATGCGACTAATTTTAGTAATGAAGAGATTAGTGAGGCTGTAGAGTATGCTCATTCTTTAGGGAAGAAGGTATATGTAACTGTTAATATAGTATTTCATAATGATAATTTTAAGGGGTTAGTAGATTATTTAAAGTGTTTGAGTGAATATGGTGTAGACGCTATTATTGTGTCTGATCCTAGTATTATTGATATTGTAAGAGATAATAATATTGATATAAAGATTC
Source organism: uncultured bacterium (assembly GCA_949285775.1). Lineage (GTDB taxonomy): Bacteria > Bacillota_I > Bacilli_A > RF39 > UBA660 > RUG11198. Next base: position 7,933 of record CASEAD010000010.1, on the reverse strand, counting down.
ATTTATCTACACAGATGTCTACTGCTAATTATGAAAGTGTTTTATTTTGGAAAAAAGAAGGGGTTGAGAGGGTTGTTTTAGCAAGAGAGTGTTCTAAAGAAAATATTAAAGAAATTATAGATAAGACTGGTTTAGAGGTGGAGTGCTTTCTTCATGGGGCGATGTGTTCTTCATATTCTGGTAGATGTGTTTTATCTAATTATTTTACGAAAAGAGACGCTAATAGGGGGGGATGTGCTCAGATATGTAGATGGTGTTTTGATTTGAATGATGGTAATAATGATATAGAAGATGAGACTAAGTTTACTATGTCTACTAAGGATTTATCTTTAATTAGATATTTAGCTGATATGATAGATATTGGGATAACTTCTTTAAAAGTAGAAGGTAGAATGAGGAGTAATTATTATATTGCAACAGTTATTAGTACTTATAGATCTGCTATTGATGATTATTATGATAATAAATTAACTGAGGATAAGATAGAATATTATTCTAAGGTATTAAATAGGGTTGCTAATAGGGAGAGTACTAGTCAATTTTTTGATAAGTTTCCTGGGGTAGATGAACAATATTTTTTAGGAAGGCAAGAGGTATCTAATCAAGATTTTTTAGGTATAGTATTAGATTATGATCAGACTAGTAAAATGGTAACTTTAACACAAAGAAATTATTTTAAACCAGGAGATACTGTGGAGATGTTTGGGCCTAATATAAATACTTTTAGTTTTAAAATACCTGATATATATGATGAAGAGGGTAATAAATTAGAAGTAGCAAGGCATCCTAAAGAGATTATAAAATTTAAATTGGATAAAGAGGTATATAAAGATGATATTATGAGAATTAAGGTGTTTTAATTTTATAACTCCAAATAAATACTTATGCAATTGACTTTTTTAGAGTTATAGTTTATACTGGGTATAGGTGATCAGAAATGAAAAGAAAAGCTATGGATAATTTAATTAAGTGGAAAAATAGTAATGATAGGAAACCATTATTACTTTATGGAGCAAGACAGGTTGGAAAAACATATTTAGTAAAGGAGTTTGGCAATAAGTTTTTTAAAGATATTATATATGTAAATTTTGAAACAAACAATATAGTCAGTCAGATAATTAATGAAAATATTACGCCAGAATTTATAATTAAAAACTTAGAGGTTATTTTTGGGAGAGTTATTGATAAAGATAATACTTTAATATTTTTTGATGAAATTCAAAAAAATACTAGAGCACTAACATCATTAAAATATTTTTGTGAGGATGCTCCAGAATATTATGTAATAGGTGCTGGTAGTTTGCTTGGTGTACATATAAATAAGAAAGACTTTTCTTTTCCTGTTGGTAAGGTTGATTTTTTAACAATTTATCCTTTAACATTTGAGGAGTTTTTGATTAATACTAATAATACTTTATTAGTTGATACGATAAAAGAGTGTTATATTAATAATAAAACTATTTCTGATGCTATACATAAAAAGGCTTTAGAGTTATATTATGATTATTTAATAATTGGTGGTATGCCAGAAGTTGTGAAAGAATATATTAATACTAATTCATTAATAAACGCTATTGATTATCAAAAAGATATTATAGAATCTTATAAAAATGATATTACTAAATATAGTGAACCTTCTTATGCTCCAAAGATACTTTCAGCATTTGATTCTATTCCTGTGCAACTTGCTAAAGATAATAAGAAATTTCAGTATAAGTTAATTCAAAAAGGTGGCACAAGTACTATATTTGGAGATTCTATTAATTGGCTTGTTAATGCTGGTATTGTTAATAAGTGTATTAAGACTAAAATAGGTTTACCTCTAAAAATGTATGAAGAATTAGAATCATTTAAAATATATATGAATGATGTGGGTTTGCTTACAAATTTAAGTGAGTTTCCCATTTACTTAATAAAAAATAGGGAAGCTGTAAATGAAACGATGATTGGTATGCTTACAGAAAATTATGTGGCTAGTTCTTTAAAATATAATAATTTAAATCTTAATTATTGGAAAAATGATTATGATAGTAAGTTGGATTTTATTTTACAGTCAGAGAAGGGGTTGATAATTCCAATAGAGGTAAAGACTAGTACGCATATTAAATCAAGAAGTTTAAATAATTATATGAAAGAATTTAAGCCTAAATATGGTATTAGATTATCTACTAAAAATTTTGGATTTAAAAATAATATTAAATCTGTTCCATTATATGCAGTGTTTTGTATAAATAAAAAGAGTTTAGATGAGTTTTAGGTATAATAATTATTGACTAATTAAATTAAAACAAGTATACTTATATTGTAGAAAGGTAGTGTGAAGAGATGTTTAATTTAAAAGGAAGAGTAGTAGTAGTATCAGGAGCATCTAGTGGTTTAGGCGCTCAGATGGCTAAGGGGTTTGCTAAGCAAGGAGCTGATTTGGTAATTACGGCTAGAAGAATAGATAGATTAGAAGCATTAGCTGAAGAAATTAGAAGTATGGGTGTTAGGTGTTTACCTATAAAGTGTGATGTTACTAATGTAGAAGATGTTAATAATGCTGCTATGAAAGCAGAGGAAGAGTTTGGTAAAGTAGATGTATTAGTTAATTGTGCAGGTTCTGCTAAGAATAATGGTGTTCTTAATATGACTGATGAAGAATGGCAATTTACTATTGATACTGATTTAACTAGTGTTTTCTATGTTACTAGGGCTTTTGCTAATATTATGAAGAAAAATAATTATGGTAGGATAATTAATATAGCTTCTATGTATGGGTTAGTAGGTAATACGGCAATGGATACTGTGGCATATCATTCATCTAAGGGTGGTGTAGTAAACTTTACTAGAGCAGTAGCGGCAGAGCTTGCTAAATATAATATTACTTGTAATGCTATATGTCCTGGTTATTTTGCTACGGAACTAACACAAGAAACTTTAGATACAGAAGAATTTACTAATTATATGAAGGCTACTGTACCATTAGGTAGATATGGCAGGGAAGGAGAATTAAATGCAGGAGCAATTTTCTTAGCGAGTGATGAGGCTAGTTATGTAACGGGTGTAATATTACCAATAGATGGTGGATATACTGCTGTGTAATCTATGATGTGAGTCATAGATTTTTCTTTTTTTAATTGAGATAAATATTAGTTAATTTTGTTGAATTAATAAGATAGTTTATTTATACTATTTGTATAGGGAGGTTATTATATGAATATTAAAGAAAAAGCTAAATTATTTGCAATAGAAGCACATAGGGGACAAGTTAGGAAAAGCGAACCAGATAAGCCTATGGTTATGCATCCTATTGGTGTTGGAGATTTATTAGAATCATATGGGTATGATGATAATGTAGTAGTGGCAGGCTATTTGCATGATGTGGTAGAAGATACTAACTTTACTATAGAGGATATTAATAAGTATTTTGGTTCTGAGATTGCTTTTTTAGTAATGGGGGCATCAGAACCAGATAAATCTTTATCTTGGGAAGAAAGAAAAAAACATACAATAGAAGAAACTAAAAGGCTTCCACTTAGGAATAAATTAGTTATATGTGCTGATAAGATTAATAATTTAGAAGATTTATATTTGAAATTTGAAAAAACTGGTATTAGAGATTTTTCAAGTTTTAAAAGGGGAGAAGAAAGTCAAAGATGGTATTATACTGAAGTTTATAGGAGTTTAATATATAATGAGGATGAGAATTTACCAATTTTTTGTAGATTAAAAGATATATTAGATAAGGTATTTTATAATAAAGAAGATTTGTTTTTAAGAGATACTATTTTTAATGATAATAGGGATTATTATAAAAGATTAAGAATGTTACATGCTCAGAAGATTGAATTACAAAGATTAAAGTCTTTATGTGTATTATCTAAACCTTTTGTTATTGAGTTTAGTGGTACTCCTAGAACTGGTAAGACAACTACTATTAATAATTTATATGATTTCTTTAAAAAAGGAGGATTTAATGTAGAATTAATTGAAGAGTTTACTACTTCTAAATATTTTAAAGAGGTATTTAGAGAAAAATATAAAGATGTAAGTTCTTTTAAATTAAATGTTGCAATTATAGAAGATGTTACTAGAGAATTAGAAAATGTTTTGGGGTTAGATAAAGAGATAATTTTAATTGATAGGTCTATAAATGATAGACAGATATGGAATTATAGAAGATATGTTAGAGGAGATGTGGGGAAAGAACAATATATAATGACTAGAGACAAATATTTGCAAGTTTCTAAAAAATTAATTGATTTTTTGGTTATTACATATGCTAATCCTCTTACTTCATTAAAAAGAGATTATTTATCTAGTTTATCTTTAGAAAAGAGAAGTTTTTTAAGTCAAGGTAATATAGAGGAATATAATAAATGTTTAAATGATCTAAATAATTTATTTACAAGTAGTGTAGAAAATATGCTTTTGTTAGATACATCTTCGATGGGGGTAAATGATGTGACTATTGAAGTTGCTTCACAAATACTTCCTAAAATGAGAAAAAGATATATAAAGTCTTTTAAGGATAAATATGGTTTAACTAAATAATATTTATTTCATTTTTTTAAATATCATACATATTATTAACTGTAGGTATTTAGAAAGGAGAAAAGTATATGGAAACATTAAAAGTAGGGACTAAATCTAATCCTAATTCAGTAGCTGGAGCACTTGCTAATGTATTTCGTGAAAAAGGTTCTGTTGAAATTCAAGCAATAGGAGCTGGAGCACTAAATCAAGCTATTAAAGCGATTGCTATTGCGAGAGGTTTTGTAGCACCTTCAGGGAAGAATTTGGTTTGCATTCCGGCATTTACTGATATACAGATAGATGGTGAAGAAAGAACTGCTATTAAATTAATTGTAGAAGCTAAGTAATTGGCTTCTTTTTTTCTTTGTGTTATCTTTATTGAATTAATATTTAAATAATGATATAATGTATATAGATTTAGAAAGGTATTAAGGAGTTATGAGGAAGATATATATTGTTTTGACATATACAGGGACTATACTATCTAGGGTTATTAGGGTAGTAAGGAGAGATGAATTTACACATGTATCTATATCTTTAGATGAGAATTTAGAAGAGATGTATTCTTTTGGGAGGCTTAATCCTTATATTGCTTTTATTGGAGGATTTGTGCATGAGTCATGTAAGTATGGTACGTTTAAAAGGTTTAAGAATACTAAGTCAGAGATATTTTATATAGAGGTAACTGATGAGCAGTATAAGAAGATTAAGAAGAAGATAAAGTATTTTAAGAGGAAGAAGGGACTATATAAGTTTAATTTAATAGGACTTATGTGTGTTGCGATTAATAGGAGGGTTTCTTTAAAGAATCAGTTTTATTGTGCTGAGTTTATAAAATATTTATTAGAGAGTGCTAAGATAAGGAATAATTTACCTAGTATAGTGTCTCCTATAGATTTTTTAAATATTGATAATATTACGATGGTGTATAGGGGATATTTAAGGAATTATAATATTAATTAAGAGGATAATAATTATATAAATAGTGAGGTGTATTATGAGAGATAAGAGTATTGTAAGGAAAATATCGCAGGGGATGTATATATTAACTACTGTAGGTGGTGGTTGTTGTGTTGATGCGGTTAGTCAAATAAGTGGAGGAGATAATCCTTTAATAGGGGTTGCTGTTATGAAGAAAAATTATACTAATAAATTAATGAAAGATAATAATATTTTTGCTTTATCTGTATTAGGTGAAGGAATTGATCCTAAGATAATTATTAATTTTGGTATGAAGTCTATGAGAGATTATAATAAATTTGAAAGTGTTGGTGTTGAAGAGGTAGAGGGAGTTAATGTTATTAAGGGTTCTTTAGGGTATATGGTATGTGAGAAGGTTGATATGATAGAAAATGATACACATACTTTATTTATTGGTAAGTTAATAGAAGCAGATAAATTTAGTGATGGTAAAGAGATGACTTATGGTTATTATCAAGAACATAAGGATGAATTGGTTAAAGTTGTGACTACTAGTGGTAAGACTGCTTGGGTTTGTACGGTGTGTGGTTATGTTTATTATGGTGATAGTTTGCCAGATGATTATAAGTGTCCTATTTGTGGTGTTGGTAGGGAAATGTTTAAATTAAAGGAAGAGTGAGATAATGGATGCTAGTAAGAGAGTTCTAGAATTAACTAAGATATTAAATGATGCTAATTATAATTATTATATATTAGATAATCCTACTATTAGTGATCAAGAGTTTGATAAGTATTTAAGAGAATTAATAGAGTTAGAAAGAGAATATCCTTATTTAAAGAAAGATGATTCACCTACAGTTAGGGTAGGGGGAGATGTTATAGAAGGGTTTGATAAGGTTAGGCATACTATTCCTATGTTATCTATTAGTGATGTTTTTAATGAAGAAGAGATTAGGGATTTTGCTGATAGAATAAAAAAAGAGGGTTTTAATCCTCAATATGTATGTGAGCTTAAAATAGATGGTTTGTCTGTTTCTTTGCATTATGAGCATGGTAAATTAGTGAGAGCGGCAACTAGAGGTAATGGTGTTACGGGAGATGATATTACTAATAATGTTAAGACTATTAAAACTATTCCTCTTTCTTTGAATCGGGATATTGATATTGAGGTTCGTGGAGAAATATATATGAGTAAGAAGACTTTAGAGGAGTTAAATAAAGTTAGAGAGAAAGAGGGGTTACCTATTCTTCAAAATTGTCGTAATGCTGCTAGTGGGTCTATTAAATTATTAGATTCTAGGGAAGTTGCTAAGAGAAAATTAGAAGCTTGGATATATCATTTGCCTAATCCTCTTGATTATGGGATAAATACTCATGAAGAGGCTTTGAATTTTATGAAAGAGTTAGGTTTTAGAATTAATCCTAATAATAGGGTTGTTAATGATACTGAGGGGATATTAAATTTTATTAAGGATATGGGTAATAAAAGACAGAGTTTGGATTATGATATAGATGGTGTTGTTGTTAAGGTAAATGATATTAATATGCAACAAAGTTTAGGGTATACTTCTAAATATCCTAAATGGTGTATTGCTTATAAGTTTCCTGCGGAGATTGTTTATACTAAATTATTAGATATAATATTTACGGTTGGTAGGACTGGTCAGATTACTCCTAATGCTGTATTGGAACCTGTAATAGTAGCGGGATCTACTGTAAAAAGGGCTACTCTTCATAATGAGGATAATATTGTTAATAAGGATATTAGAATAGGGGATATTGTATCAGTATATAAAGCGGGGGATGTTATTCCAGCAGTGGGAAGTCCTTTAATAGAAAGAAGAGATGGATCGCAGAAGCCTTTTGTTATGATAGATAAATGTCCTATATGTGGAACTGATATTATAAGAAAAGAGGAAGAAGCTGATTATTTTTGTCCTAATATAAATTGTAATGCTAGAAAAGTAGAGAATTTGATACATTATGCTAGTAAGGACGCTATGAATATTGAAGGATTAGGAGATAATATAATGGAAGATTTATATAATTATGGTTATATAAAAGATATAAGTGATATATATGATTTAAAGAAGTATGCTAGTGAATTAGAAACTATGGAAGGATATGGTAAGAAATCGATAGAGAATTTATTTAATAGTATTGAGAATAGTAAGAGTAATTCTTTAGAGAGATTGTTATTTGCTTTAGGTATTAAGCAAGTTGGTAGTAAAACTGCCAGGGTTTTAGCAAAACATTATAATACGTTAGATAATATTATGAATGCTTCTAAAGAGGAATTAACTGAGATAAAAGATATTGGTAATGTTATAGCGGATAATATAGTTAATTATTTTAGGGATGAGTTTAATATTAATATTATAAATAAGTTAAAGGATTATGGAGTTAATACTAAATATATAAATACTAATTTAAAAAAGGAAAATGAATACTTTATGGATAAGACATTTGTTTTAACGGGGACACTTACTAATAT
>CASEAD010000009.1 GCA_949285775.1 uncultured bacterium | reverse complement strand
TAATAATAGCATAATAAGGATGATACGCTAAGAAATGTCTTTGATACTCACAAGACTCTAAAGCAAAATACTCATTATCCCTACTAGCGTATCCTGTCCCATCACCAATTAAATAATTAACCCCAACATTCCTTAAAGCAAGCGCTAACATATTTGTAGTAGTAGTCTTACCATGACATCCCGCTATACAAATAGTCTTAAATTCCTTAGTCATCTTTCCTAACATCTCATTATATTCATATATATCCAACTTAAGTTTCTTAGCTTTTATTAATTCCACATTATCATCCTTAATAGAAGCCCCTTTAATAATAGTCATACCTTCCTTTATATTATCATCATCATATACATAAAAAGGAATATTATTCTTAACAAGCTCACTCTCCGTAAAAAAATGCTTATCAATATCAGATCCCACAACCTTATTACCCAATTGTTTTAATATAACTGCCAAAGCACTCATACCAGCACCCTTAATACCAATTAAATAATACATACCTATCTTCCCCTTCCTTTATATTCATCATCCTCTAAATAATATAAATTATCAAGTTCCCTTCTCTTATTTACCTCATTATATAACTTTATCTTCAATTGATTAATTATAACCTGTATCTTCTTTAAAGTAAGACCATAATAAGTATTACCCAAATATTTAACATAATTATTAATAATCATCATCCTTAATTTCTCTGCTTTCATTAACGTATCTTGAATACCCGCTTCACTATCGCCACTCTCATCTATCTCAGTTAACTTATTTAATAAATATCTTATTTTAATATCTATCTTCTTTCTAATTAATTTCTCACTTAAAGTAGGATTAACAAATACAATCTTATTAACCCTAATAGCGTCTTCTATATTAGCCTTAGGAGTAATATTATAACCATCTATCTTATCATATTCTAAATATAACATTTCTCCACTCTTACTATTCTTTTCTAAAAAATAATTCTTCTTATCCATACTATTACTCCTTTTTTAAATTAGTTAACTTTACTCTTTCACTTTCCCTATATTTCCTAATATTCTCATGATGTCCCGATAATAACACCTCAGGTACCTTCATTCCTCTAAATATGGAAGGCTTAGTATAAACAGGATAATCTAATAAACCATCATTAAAAGATTCATCTACCAAACTATCCTTATTAATAACCCCAGGAATCAATCTAACAACAGCGTCACTAATAGCCATAGCAGGTATCTCTCCACCAGTCAAAACATAGTCTCCAATCGATATTTCCATATCTACAATACTTTTAATTCTCTCATCAAACCCTTCATAATGACCACATAATATAATTAAATGTTTCTTACTAGATAATTCCAACGCCACACTCTCTTTAAAAGTCTTACCACTAGGAGTAGTCATTATTACAATAGCATCTTCATCCCTAACCGCATCAACTGCTCTAAAAACAGGTTCACACATCAAAACCATTCCCGCTCCCCCACCATAAGAATAATCATCAACTTGCTTATTCTTATAAGGAGAATAATCCCTTATATTATGAACCCTTATATCAACGCACTTCTTATCAATAGCCCGCTTAATAATAGAACAATTAATAAATCCCTCAAACATCTCTGGAAAAAGTGTTAAAATATCTATCCTCATTCAAATCAACCCTTTATCTCATATTATTTAAATAACCCTTCAATATCACTTTTAAAACATATCTCCTTCTTTTTTAAATCAACGCCTTCTATTATATCACTAACATAAGGAACTAAATACTCAATTTCATTATTGTTTACAATAATTAATTTATATACCTTATAATCTTCTATACTTTTTATTATCCCCCTAGTAATACCACCAACAATAACTTTACAATTAATTAAATCCTCATCTAAATATTCATCATTATTTAAAGATAAATCCTCTTCATTAATATATACATCTAATCCCTTATATTTAAGAATATCATTAATATTATTATACCCAATTAATGTAATCATATCAAACTGTTTATGTGGCCTATAACTATTAATCACTTCTTTTATTTTATCTTTACCAATATATATAACCATATCTCTAACAAATACTCTATCTTTAAACTTAAAATTACTAAGTAACCTTATTTCTCCCTTAATACCATGAGTATTAACTATCTTTCCAATTTTAATATATCTCATACCTATTACTCCTATTTATTATTTATCTCATATAGCAATATAGATGCCGCTACTGAAGCATTTAAACTCTCACACTTATCACTCATCCTAATATATAAATACTCATCACATAATGAATCTATATCCCTACTTATACCTCTACCCTCATTACCTATTATTAAAACAAAATGTGAATATATAGAAGCTTCCCTTACATCATGCCCATTCGTTACTTTAGTACCTACTATTTTATAATCATTATCTTTTAAATAATTTATTATTTTTATAGAGTCCCTTCTTAAAATATTAACATGAAACATCATTCCTTGAGTAGCCCTAACTACTTTAGGATTATATAAATCAACCGTATCATTTGATAAAATAACTGTATCAATATTAAACGCTACCGCACTTCTTATAATAGTACCCAAATTACCCGGATCTTGTATATTATCTAATAATAATACCTTCTCTCCAATCTCTTCCACTTCCTTCTTTTTATATACTACAGCCATTACCGTAGAAGGATTATTAGTAGAAGCTAATTTCTTTAACACTTCCTTAGTTACATATAAAGTATCTACATCTAAAGGATAAATCTCATCTTTTTCTAATATTAGTTCCTTAATTAACCCTGCTTTATACGCTTCCATTACCAAATGCTTAGTTTCTACCAAAAAAGTATTTGCCTCATCCCTATACTTCTTATCCTTTAACTTGCATAATTCCTTAATATGATTATTATTTACAGATGTTATCAACACTATTACCACTTCTTTCCATAAAATACTATCCTCTTAATCTCTTTCTTATCTCTTTATAATTAGGACAATATTTCTCTACTAAACTCCAAAAAGCCTTAGAATGATTAGCTTCCACTAAATGAGCAAGTTCATGAATACAAACATAATCTAAACACTCTATTTCTTTCCTGTATAATTCCCTATTCAAAGTAATATTATAACTTCTAGTATTACATACCCCCCATCTTGTTTTCATACTCCTTATTTTTAAACTAGGTTTAGGAATCCTTTCTTCAAATAAATCATACCAATAAAATAAATGATTAGAAAAAACACTCATTACGTACTCACTTAACCACCTATTAAATACTTTATCATTCCTCACATAAATTATACTACCAGCTACTTCTATTCCCTTAATATTATCATCATACGCTATATCATAATATTTACCAAACAAAATAAATTTATCCTTATCCTTATTTCTATCTTCTTCCCTATCAATCATCTTAATAATAGAACTATAATTATCCTCTATTAACTTATTTATATACTTACTAGTAACAAAATAATTAGTAGTAATTACTACTTTACCATCTTTTATCCTTATATAAGTATTCTTATTATTTTTTCTTACTACTTCTATTAAATAT
>CASEAD010000008.1 GCA_949285775.1 uncultured bacterium | reverse complement strand
GGGAAATAAAACTAAAATTATTTCCTAATTCTTTCATAAAAGATTCTATATTTTCTAAAACAAATTTTTGTAAAACCTTTTCAGATATCTTAAAATTACTTTTACCAGCTTTTATTAATATTGGATTTTTTATTGAATAATCTACTTTAAAATTTCCATTATATATTAATTTACTCTTTTTTTCTATTGGTAATCTTTCATATTCGTTAGATTTAATTATTTCATAAAGTTGTCTAACACTATATAATTCTTTAACTGATATATTACCATAATAGTTTATTTCATCAATGGAATTCAGCGTTATTAATATTCTATAGTGACTCCATGATAATTGGTGCCACAATGTGGCACCTTTTTCAATAACAGTATAAAACTTACGCATTCTTTTCAACGTAGTTGTATTATACCCCTTCCCCAATTCATTAGTTAATTTCCTATAATATTCTTTTATTATACCTTCACCATAATGCTTACCAGCTTTACTTAATAATTTACCTATATTATAGTATGTATTTAAATTACTTCTATTTTTACTATAATCTTTTATGTTTTTTGTTATCTCGTTATTTATAATTTGTTCTTTTATTTCCCTATAGTAATCCATATATTACTCCTATCTATGGTAAATATGTTTTAACTGTTAGTTTATTATTAACATTTACTATAATACTACCATCTATATCAGTTCTATATATTTTAGAATTTTCTAAGTTATCTAATACATTATCATTTGGATGCCCATATCTATTATTTTTACCTACACTTATTATTGAATATTTTGGATTGACTTCATCTATAAAACTTTCACCACTACTTGTCTTACTCCCATGATGTCCAACTTTTAATACATCTATATCTTGTAAATTATACTTTTCTATCAAATTCTCTTCCACTTCTACTCCAGCATCACCCATAAAAAGGAACTTACTATTATTTAGCTTAGTATAAATTACAGATGAATTATCATTTTCATTATCATATAATTTATCATTCAAAAAATATAATTTATTACTATCGATGTTTAATTCTTTAATGCAACTATAATATGGTATATTCTTTTTATCTAATACTTTAATTAATTCTTGTTCAAACTCATTAAATTCCCCACAATTTAATATTACCTTCTCTACTTTAAAGTTTTCTACTAAATTAATTGCTTCTCCCATATGGTCATAGTCACCATGCGTTATAATTAAATAATCTAATTTAGTTAGTCCAAGAGAATTTAAATAAGGTATTATTTTACTATCTACAATACTGTATTCACTACTTCTTTCTTCCCATTTTTCTTTTTTATATGATATTGTCCCCCCCGTATCTATCAATATGTTCCCTTTATTATAAGGAAATTTAACAAATATTGAATCCCCTTGTCCAACATCTAAATAACTTATTTCAAATGCTGAATCAAAATAAATATACGATTTATGTATTATAATTATAATCACTAACAAAACATAAAACTTTTTATTATATATTGCCATAAATATACATAGATAATAAATAAATATTATCAATATAGAAGGCTTTGATAATGTTAATTGAAATATATCAATATTAGAAAAAAAGTAATTTATAAATTCTAAAATATCAATAAATATCTTAAATAACCCCATTAAAAAAGGAAAAACAAAAGTGAGTAAAGATAACGGAAAAATAACAATACTTACTAAAGGAATTAAAATTAAATTAATAAATATCGAAAAGAAGTTTACTTGATAAAAATTAAATATAGAAATAGGAAAAGATACTAAAAGACAAATAAAAGAGATATAAATATTCTTACCAAACCAATTCTTTATATTATTTATTTTTAAAGATAATAATATTAAAGTAAAACTTATCAAATAGGAAAATTGAAAACCAATATCATAAATACAAAAAGGATTAATAATTATTGCCACTACTAAAACTAGTAAAATTATATCAAAAGTTTTTATCTTAAAATTAAAACATTTATTTATTGACATCAATATAAACATAATTACTGATCTTAATATTGATGCCGTAGCACCCGTTAAAAGCAAATAAAACACCACTACTATTATAGCAATAGAATATATTAATTTATTATTATAAGTTAATTTTTTCATTATAAATAGAATAATTGCACTTATAATTACTATATGACTCCCCGAGATAGAGAATAAATGAGATACACCATTAAACTCATAACTATCTTGCATATCACTATTCAAATCATCATTAATTCCTAAAATAAATATTTTTAAATACCCAGTATTATCAATACTTTCTATCCTCTCAATTATCATATTTTTCACATAATAAATAATACTTGTATTTCTTCCTATAATATCCACCTTATCAGCATCTACTAAATAAT
>CASEAD010000007.1 GCA_949285775.1 uncultured bacterium | reverse complement strand
ATTACCTAAGGAAGATGGCATGAATTATAAGATGTTTTATGATTATAAGAAGAGGACTAATGGTGGTTTTGCGGATGCTTTGTTTTTGGGTGCTATTATGATTACTTGTTTTATGTGGGGTATGATTGTTATTATTTTGGGATAAGGTGATATGATGAATAATAGTATTTTAGATAGATATGCTGATGAGATGACTAGTAATACTTATATTACTAATCCTGCTATTGCTAGAGATAAGGAATTAAAAGAGTTGATATTAGTGTTACTTACGCCAGAGAAGTCACCTATTTTGGTTGGTAAGCCTGGTATTGGTAAGACGGCTATTGTAGAGGGGCTTGCTTATAGGATTCAAAAGGGGAATGTTCCTAATGTTTTGCTTGGTTATAGGATTTATAGAATTAATACTACTGCTTTAATAGGGCATGATAATGATGGTGAGAATAGGGTTCTTAAGTTAGTTGAAGAGTTAAAGGCTATGGATAAGGTTATTTTATTTATAGATGAGATTCATACTTTAATTGGTGATGGTAGATTAGATTTGGCTAATATGTTTAAGGAAGGTTTGAGTAGGGGTACTATTAAGATTATTGGTGCTACTACTACATATGAGTATGAGACATATATTTTAAGGGATAAAGCATTTATGCGTAGGTTTGAGAAGGTTGATGTAGAGGAGCCTACGCAAGAGATGTGTGTACAGATTCTTTTACAGACTTTACCTAAGATAGAGTATCAAACTGGTGTAAAGTTAGCGTATACTGATTTTCAAAAAGAAGAGATTATGAAGTTTATTGTTAATATGACTAGTGAGTTTAAGAGGGTATATGAGATTAGTTCTAGGTATCCAGATATTGCTTTAGTTATTGTTAGGCAAATGTTTTCTAATGCTGTTTATGAGAATAGGGAAACTGTTTGTTTTAAGAATATTTATGATGCGATTAGGTATACTAAGGCTGTATATCCTGATGTTATAAAGAAAGAATTAGTTGTATTTGCAGAAACTTTTAAAGATGAGTTAAAACAAGAGGGTGTGGTTGTAAATCCGGATAATTATTTGGAGTAATATATTATTTTATATGGTGGTGTTTATGAAAAAGATTTTAAAAGGTATTTTTATTGTGATAGGTGTACTGTTTGTTTTATTTTGTGGGTTAGTTGTTTATGTTATTATTGATACTAATAAGCAAGAGGAATTATTAGATAATGAGATTAGTGAGTTATTTGAGTTGGATTTAATTATTGATGAGGTGGATAATGATATTGTTACTAGTGATGAGTATGGTATTGTAGAGAGGGCTATTAAGGATTATTTTAATGATTATTCAGATAATTGTAAAAGGTTTATTAGTGCTATTGATGGGTTTGATTTTGAGGGGATGTTTTCTTTAGATACTTTTTTGGATGATGGTCCTGATTTTATTGTTAGTAAGGGGAAGTTATCTCAGTTAAATACTACTGTTAGTGAGTGTTTGGATAATTTAATTAATATGTCTAGTGAGGAATATATAATGGCTCTTATTAATGATAAGAATATAGATGAGTATTATGTTGATTTATATATGGAATATATGTTAGGAGAAGGTGGTTATTCTTTTGATGAATATATGGCAGATGATATAGAAGATATGGTTAGTATAAGGGATGATATTGATTTGTTTTTGAATGATTGTTATGCTATATATGATTTTATGTCAGAGAATCGTAGTTATTGGTATGTAGAAGGGGATACGGTTTATTTTTCTACGGATTCTTTAGTTAATGAATATAATGCTTTACTTAATAAGATTATTATAGATATAGATGAGTTGGTAGAATATGAAGATAGTTTAGATAATGATGGTAATAGTGGGATTGTTGGCGATATTTAGTATTGAGAGAGAAATGATTTAAAAGTTATTTTCTTTCTTCTTTTTTTTTAGTATAATTGTATATATCGAGGTGGTGTTATGGCTAATAATGGTATGAAGGGTAAGTTTAGAGATAGGCTTAAGTTAATTGTTATTAGAAGACGTAAATATTTAAAGGGGATAATTAGTAATAGAGAAGATAAGAAAAATATAGTTGATGATAGTAATAGAGATGTAAGGGATAATGATAAATTTATTCAAGATAGGATTAATTATATTAGGAAGAAGTTAGCAGAGGATAGGGAAAATAATTTAGGTAATGGTTATGTTGCTAGAAAGAAGAAGGTTGGTATTGGGGAAGAGGTTGATAATAAGAAAGTTAATATTAATAATAAGAGGGGTTCTATTGATAAGAATAGTGTTGATGTTAAGAAAAATGATGTGGTTGTTAGTAAAGATAAAGATGTTGATAATAAGAATGGTTATATTGGGAATGTTAATAAGTATAGGAGAAATAAGGTAAGGAGAAGGGTTGGTATTGGTAGTGAAGATGTTGATGATGTTATTAGTAATGGGAATATAAAGAGAAAGGATGAGGTTAAGAAGGAGTTAGGGACTAAGATTATCAAGAAGATTAAGGGTAAGTTAGAGGATAATATTAATGAGTTGGATGTTATGGAGAGTGAATTGTATTTTTTAGAGAGAGATAATGATAAGGAGTTAGAGTTAAGGAAGGTAGAAGAGATTAGGAAGAAGATAGAGAATATTTTAAAAAAGATAGAAGAGATAAAGAGGGAATATGAGATATTTAGAAATAATTATTATTTAGAGGATGTTACTGATTTGGATGATAGGTTACTTATAGATGATATTATTGATTATAAGAGGTTATTGGATAGTTATGAGGATAATAGGGAGTTAGTTAAGGAATATAAGTTGTTAGATGAATATAGGGAATTATATGATAAGTTAGATGAAATAAGTTCTATAAGAGAGAGGGTTGTTAGTGAGAATGAAAGTAAGATAGTTGATTATAAGGAGAGGGATAAGAAATATAAGGTTATTTGTGATAAAGTTATTAAGATAGATGATATAAAGAGTGGTGTGGAAGAAGATATAGATAAGCAAAATAGGTATTTGGATGGTTTGATGGATAAGATTAGTAAGATAGATAAGAATGAGTATAGTATATATAAGGTTAAGGGTTTAGGAGAACTTATTGGACATAGTTTGAAGTATGTTGGGTTAATGATGATTAGTCCTTTATTGGGATTTCTTCCTGGTATTACTGCTAGTACTATTGCTACTCGGAATATGATAAAGAATATTAGGGATAATATGAGAGTAGAGGAGATAAAGAGGGTTAGGTATGTAGCAGTTGATTTTAATAGTGAGATTAATAATAAGTTAAATGATATTGATTATACTTATTATGTTATTGATGATACTTTAAGTGAGATCAGTAGGTTAAAGAGAGATTTTTTGAGGCAATATAATAGTAATATAGATGGTTATTATGATACTTTAAATAAGATTAATATGATAGAGGGGAATGTTATTAATAATAGGAAGAAAGTTGATATTATTAAGAGAAAAATGATTAGTAGTAAAAAGATAAATGAGGATAAGATGATGTTAGTTCGTGAGTTAAATAAAGATAATTAGGAGGTGTTATTGTGATAGAGGTTATTGATAATAATGGTAATAAGAGAATGAGTAATGTTATGTGTGGGTTTAGTTATGAT
>CASEAD010000006.1 GCA_949285775.1 uncultured bacterium | reverse complement strand
TTTAATAATTACTAATATTGATTTAGATCATGTTGATTATTTTAAAGATATAGATGATGTAATAGATGCTTATACAGAGTATGCGAATAATTGTAGTAAGATGATTATTGCTTATGGAGATGATCTTTATACTAGAAAGATGAAGGTTAAAAAGCCGATTATTTATTATGGATTGGAAGTTGGTAATGATATAAGGGCGATTAATATTGAATATAAGAGTGATGGTATTAGTTTTGATGTTAATAGTTATGGACATTTTGATTTACCTATATATGGTAAGCATCAGTTATTAGATGCTTTGGCAGTTATTACGTTATGTTATTTAGAAAAGATTGATTATAAGGATGTATATAATAATTTAAGAGAGTTTAAGGGCGCTAAGAGGAGGTTTACAGAGACTATAGTGGGGGATAATGTTATAATAGATGATTATGCACATCACCCTAATGAAGTTAGTGCTACAATAGACGCTATTGGGCAAAAATATCCTGATAAGAAGATAGTAATTATTTTTCAACCGCATACTTTTTCAAGAACAAAGGAATTTGCTAAGGATTTAGTAAATATATTTAAGACAGTAGATTATTCTTATATATTAGATATACATCCTGCTAGAGAGAAACAAGAAGATTATAAAGATATTACTTCTAATATAATTATTGATGAGTTAGATAATGCAGAACATATTAGTATAGATGAATATGATAAATTAACTAAATATAGTAATACAGTTTTTGCTTTTATGAGTCCTAATGATATTAGTAAGTTAGAAAATGATTTGATAGAAGGATTAAAAAATGGAGAAGACATATAATAAATTAGTAAGAGATAATATACCAGATATTATAAGAAATAATAGAGAAATACCTATTACAAGAGTATTAGATAATGATGAATATAAATTAGAGTTAGAGAAAAAATTATATGAAGAATATAAGGAAGTAATAGACGCTAAAGGAATGAATAGAATAGAAGAGTTGGCGGATATGCTAGAAGTTATTTCGGCACTTGCAATATTAGAGGGTAGGACTTTAGAAGATATTAATTTAGTGGCTAAGCAAAAAAAATTAAAGAGGGGATCTTTTGAGAAGAGAATATTTTTAGAAAGAGTTAAAGTACCAGAGCATTACCATGAATAGGGTAGTGCTTTTTAAATTAATAAAATTTCTTGGTACACATATAGTTAAAAATGTGACAAAATATATATGAATGGGGATGATAGGATGTATAATGTAGGAGATTATGTTGTATACAAGAAAGAGGTATGTTTAGTTAAGGATTATCTTAAAGAGTATAGGAAGGGATTAGATTATTATTCTTTAGTTCCGTTATCTGATGATAGTTTAA
Source organism: uncultured bacterium (assembly GCA_949285775.1). Classification (GTDB taxonomy): domain Bacteria; phylum Bacillota_I; class Bacilli_A; order RF39; family UBA660; genus RUG11198. Next base: position 8,501 of record CASEAD010000006.1, on the reverse strand, counting down.
AGATTATTTTACCAGTTAATAGTAGTAGTTTAAAGAATATTTTAACTAAGGAAGAAGTAGATAGATTAATTAATAATATACCTAATATTGGTGTTATTGAGGTAGAAGATAGATTATTAGAAAGTGAATATAAGAAATTATTAAGAAGTGATAATTATGAGGGTTTAATAGCGATTATTAAAACGACTTATTTAAGAAATAAAAAGAGACTAGATAGTAAAAAGAAGATTAGTGATAAAGATAGTGAGTATTTTAATTTAGCAGAGAGGTTGTTATATACAGAGTTTGCAGTGGTTTTGCATATGAGTTATGAGGAAGTAAAGGATTATGTTGTTTTAAAGGTGGAAGAATTATTATAATTTTTCTTTTTTTCTCTTGACATGTGTATAAAATACACTTATAATGATATTGGTGATTAGATATGGAAATAAATAATCCTTTATATAAAAATATAGGTATTCATATAATGTGTTCTATATTTACTGTTGATAAAGGGAAAGTTAAAATATTATTAATAAAAAGAAAGAATAATCCTTTTAAAGATATGTGGGCTTTAGTGGGTGGTGCTCTTTATAATAATGAGACTTTAACAGATGGTCTTAAAAGGGAAGTTAAAGAAAAGACGGGGATTGATTTGGATAATTATTATTTTAGTAATGTATTTGATGAAATTTATCGTAGTCCTGTTATGAGAATGGTAGCGGTTAGTTATATAGGTGTTATTGATGGGGATAAAGTATCTTTTTTAAGGGAAACACTTAAAACTAATGATGCTGATTGGTTTTCTATAGATAAAATACCTAAATTAGCGTATGATCATGAAAATATTCTTCAGGATAGTTTATTAAAACTTGCTAAGTTAATAGGAGAGACAAGTATTTTAAAATCTTTATTACCTGATAGATTTACATTACCAGAGTTACAAGGGGTATATGAGGCTATATTAAGAAAAGAAATTGATAGAAGAAATTTTAGGAAAAGAATGCTTAATTTAGGTTTAATTGAAGATACTGGTAAAACAAGGAAGGAAGATAATAAGAAGGCTACTAAGTTATATCGTTTTACTGGTAGGGTTATTGATAAAGATGTATTTTAAAGATACATTTTTATATAGATATTAAATGCGTATAAAATACACGAATAACAAGAAAGGGAAGATAATATGAATATAATTGAAGAGATTAGAGAAAGAGAGAAGATGTATAAGAAGAAGGGAGGCTTTGATAAGGCGAGTGAGGTAATGAATAGAAGGGGAGTAGTGAGTGATGATAGTTTATTATATAGGACAAGTGTTAATTTTAATTATTTTAAAGAGTTTATGGAAAAGAGATTTCCAGATTTACAATTAGTACGATTAATTACTGTTATTAGTGATTATACACCGTGTTTTTATGATTGTATATGGAATAATAATTATAATATTGAGTATGTGATGATAAATAAAAAAGCTTTAGAGTGTTTTATGGTTAAAGAAGATAATTATGTTATGAAAGATAATATGGGTTATGTAATTATTATATATCAAGAGAAGTATAAGAAAAGAAATATTAAAAGGGAGGAGATATTATCCATGTGTCCAATTATACTTTTATATAATAATATTTATCATGATGATGTGCATATATCGAGAAATTATTTTCATTTAGATAAAGTAACAGGTGCTACTTTTCCTAAGAGTATTTCTTTATATCCAGAGGGGATGTATGGAAGGATGGAAGAAACAAGATTTTTGTTATATGCTAATAGTCTGGTTATTTCGCAGAAGAGACTTGATAATATATGTATGGCTATGTTAAGAGAACTTTATAAAGAAGCTGATAAGGAGATTAGTAAAGAAATATTTATTTATGAAAATATTAGAAAGAAATTACTTGATGGTAGTGTACTTAATAATGATGAATGGGGAGTTGTCTTAAGATTTTTAAATAGTGAAGAAGATAGGATTAGGAGTAAGCATACATTACTTAAGAGAAGTTTAATTAAAATGGAGGATAAGAAATGATTTATTTAATGAGACATGGAATGGATGATGAGAGGTATGTAGGAGGATATTCTGATATTGAATTGACTAAAGAGGGGAAAAAGCAGGTATTGGATAGTGCTTTATGGTTAAAAAATAATGATATTTATTTTAAAAAAATTTATAGTAGTGATGTAAGAAGAGCTGTTAATAGTGCTAGTATTGTTAGTAAGGTAATGGGTAAAGAAGTTATACTGGATAGTAATTTAAGGGAATTAGATAAGGGAAAAATAAATGGTATGTTAGTAAAAAAGGCTTTAGAGAAATATCCTGAATATTTTAAAGATTTAACAATTGATAAGGAATATCCTAATGGGGAGAGTATGATAAGTTTTTATGAAAGGATAGTGAGATGGTTATTTTATATTAATGATTACGATGATAATTTGCTTGTTACGCATCGAGGGGTAATTAATATGATATATTTTTATTTAAATAATATAGATGTTTCAATGGATAAAGAGAGATTTAATGTAACATATGCTTCTATTCATGAGTTAGATATAAGTAAGAAAAAAATAAGGAGGATTAAATAATGATAAAGAAAATAGTTTTAACTGGGGGTCCTTGTGCGGGTAAGACAACAGTATTATCTTGTATTGCTAATGATTTAACTAAGTTAGGGTATAAAGTATTTGTATGTAGCGAATCTGCTACTGAACTTATAAATGGTGGAGTTAGATGTTTTGGAGAGAAAGCTTTAGAAAAAATAGATTTTCAGAAGTTAATTATGTTATATCAATGGCAAAAGGAAGAGGTATATAATGATTTATTTAATTATTATAAGGATGATTCTGTGGTAATTATATATGATCGGGGGCTTATGGATAATAAAGCTTATATTAATGAGAGGGAATTTAATGATGTATTAAGTTGGTTATCTAATAAAATAGGTATTAATGTAACAGAAGATGATATTTTACAAAGATATGATATGGTTATTCATTTAGTAACTTCAGCATATGGTAATAATTATACGTTAGAAAATAATAGTGCTAGAACTGAAGATGTAAAGAGCGCTATTGAATTAGATAGAAAAACGATGGAAGCTTGGATGAATCACTCTAATTTAAAAGTAATTAATGCTGAAGAAGATTTTAAAGTAAAAGTAAATAATGTTTTAGATAGTATTCATAATTTATTGAGTAGTTCTATTCGTAAGAGAAGGCAAATTAAATATCAGATAGATATAGAGGATAAAATATTAGAAAGTATTAAGAGTAGGTGTATAATATCTGATATAGAGCAAATATATTTAAAGAATGATACTTTAGAAGAGAGGATTAGAAAGGTAAAAAGAGGTAATGATGTTAGTTATTATTATACTAAGCAAGTTAAAAAAGAAAATGGGGAGTCTTATGTAATTTTGAACAAGAGTGTTACAGAAGAAGAATATAATATTTTGAAAAATAATTGTGAAATTGTAGATATTATTACTAAAAGAAGATACTTATTTATATATGATAAGCAAGCATTTAGGTTAGATGAATATTCTAATGGATATATATTGGAATTAGACGTAGGTAAGGAAGAAACTAAGGTGATTATTCCTGAGGGGATTGTTATTGAAAAAAATATATGCAACTGTAACAAAAAAAGGTTGACACCTAGTATATAGATGTGCTATGATATTTGTGTAATGAAGGAGGAATATATATGGCAGTTAAGATTAGACTTAAAAGAATGGGTGCTAAGAAGAAACCTTTCTACAGAATTGTAGTAGCAGATTCTAGAAGCCCTAGGGATGGTAAGTTTATTGAGCAATTAGGTACTTATAATCCATTAGTAAATCCTGCTGAAATAAAAATTGATAGAGAAAAAACTTTAGCAAGACTTAATAGTGGAGCACAACCTACAGATACTGTAAAAAATCTTTTAAGTAGAGTTGGTATTATGGAAGAGTTCCATAATCAAAAACAAGGTAAGTAATATGAATAATTTAGTAGTACTTACAGAGACTATTGTTAAAAAGTTAGTTAATAATGAAGAAGCAGTATCAGTTCGTGAGTTTGAATCAACAGATGAGGATATTATTCAAATTGAAGTAATGGTATCTAAAGATGATTTAGGTAGAGTGCTTGGTAAAGATGGTCGTACTATTAAAGCGGTTAGAACTATTGTACAAGCAGCTTCTTCTTTATATGATGGTAAGAGAACGAAAATAAATGTTGATTCATATTAGAAATAGTATTTCTATTTCTTTTTTTATATCATATTATTTAGTATGAATATTAAGGAATTTTTAAAAGGAATAGTTATTGGTATTGCTAAAATTATACCTGGTTTAAGTGGTGCGGTATTAATGATTAGTTTTAATTTATATGATAGAGCAATAGAGGCAATTACTAATTTTTTTAGTAATCCTAAGAAGAATTTTGTTTTTTTGGTAAATTTATCTTTGGGTATTATTATTGGTATTGTTTTTTTTAGTAAGGTGATAAGTTATTTTGTTACTAATTATTATACTTATACTACATCTTTGTTTATTGGTTTAATATTGGGGGGATTTCCTGTTATTATTAAAAAGATAGATAAGGATAAGAAGAATTATTTGATAATATTTATATCTTTTTTATCTATGAGTATATTATCTTTATCTGGTATTAATAATACTTATGTATTAAAGAATAATTGTTTTGATATGATAATTTTCTTTATATCGGGGGTGTTAGAGGCTGTTGGGACTGTTTTACCTGGTATTAGTTCTACAGCTTTACTTATGCTTATGGGTGTTTATAATATTTATATATCTACTATAGGTAATTTATTTGATATTTCTTTAATTAAAGATACATTATTATTTTTAATTCCTTTTTCTATAGGGTTATTGATAGGAATAATAGTTATAACAATACTTGTAAATTATTTATTTAAGCATCATTATCAATTAACATTTTCTTTTATATTGGGGATATCTTTTTCTTCGGTGGTTCTATTATTGATTAAGGTGCTTATGCAGGTAAGTGGTATATTTGGTATTATTGTTAATATTTTTATATTGTTATTAGGGTATTTTGTAATGAGTAAAATTTAATATGAAATTAATCTAAGTAATAGACTTTTATATTATTTGCTTTTTTTTATTGTTCATATTATATGGTAGATAAGGAGGTATATATAAATGTTTTATAATGATAATTTAAGACAAGATGATGTTGATATTAATATTACTAATCAAAATGTTAATACTAATGATAATATGAATTATAATATGATGGGAGGATATAATCAGATGGCATCTCCTATTATGCAAAGTCCTATTATAGAGCCTGGTAGAGAGAGAATTATTAATAGAACTTTTGTGCATGAGGTGCCACAAGAGTGATAATTTATGATAGACCATAATTTTTAAAAAAAGTAAAAAATATAGTTTATAAAAAAAATAATTTTTATATTTTTGTAAATTATAATTTATAAAATTGACAAATTAAAATGAAGATGATATAATGCTATTGGAGGGATAAATATGATAGAAAGACCTAATTATTTAGAAGAATTAATAAGTTTTAAAGAAAAAGATTTAATAAAGATAGTAACAGGAATAAGAAGATGTGGTAAGTCTACATTATTTGATTTATATATAGAATATTTATTATCACATGATGTTAATAAAAATCAAATAATACGTATTAATTTAGAAGAATATGAATTTAACGATATGGTAGATTATCATGATTTATATAATTACGTTAATTCTAAATTGATTAAAGATGAAATGAATTATGTTTTTATAGATGAGGTACAAAAGATAATTGATTTTCAAAAAGCATGTGATAGTTTATATATAAAAAAGAATGTTGATTTATATATAACAGGTTCAAATTCAAAATTGTTATCTGGGGAACTTGCAACACTTCTTTCTGGTAGATATGTCGAAATAAAAATGTTACCTCTTTCGTTTAAAGAGTATATATCGTATGTTGGTGAGGTTGATATACAAAAAAAATATGTTGATTATATAACTAAAAGTTCTTTTCCGTATACTTTGAAATTGCATAGTGCTAAAGAAATAAGAATGTATTTAGATGGTCTTTATAATACTGTTATAGTTAATGATATAGCAGATAGAAAAGAAATATCCGATATTGGGATGTTAAAAGATATTATAAAGTTTATGTTTGATAATGTAGGGAATCTATATTCTAGTACAAGTATTGCTAATACTATGACTGCAAATGGTCGAAAAATATCAGTACCTACAGTAGAAAAATATTTAGAAGCACTTGTTGAGTCATTTGTTTTATACAAAGTATCAAGATATGATATAAAAGGAAAAAATTATTTAACAACTGGTAGTAAGTATTATTTATCCGATGTTGGTTTAAGATATTATTTATTAGGAAGCAAAAGTGCAGATGAAGGACGTATATTAGAAAATGTAGTATATTTAGAACTTTTAAGGCGTGGATATGAAGTGTATGTGGGTAAAAATGATGATAATGAAGTTGATTTTGTGGCAATTAATGAAAAGGGAGAAGAATATTATCAAGTAAGTTATACAGTAAAAGATAAGAAAACTTTAGAAAGAGAATTAAAATCGCTTAATAATATCAATGATCATAATCCAAAATTTTTATTAACAACAGATTATACACCATATACTTCTTATAATGGAATAAAGCAAATAAATGTATTTGATTGGTTATTAGATAAATAATAGCGTTGTTATATAAGTGGATTATTTAAAAAATGAATTATTAAATACAAAGTATTACTTGTTATAAATGAATTAGATATGTGTGATTTGTTTAAAGTAGGTCAATTTTAAAGACATTTGATAAAAATTCCAGTATTGATATTTGTTTTTATATAGTAGTATAATATCTTTGGAGATTGTGTTATCTAAAGTGTTTATTGGTTTTCGAGTTCTATTGCCGTGAACAAAACCAGCTTTTCCTTTCTCCTTATATTTGATAATAAGACAATCAATTTGTCTTCTAGATATACCGAGTTTTTTACCCGCTTGATTTTTGTTGCTATTATGTTCAATTAGTTCTTCAATAATTTCATATTTTTCTTGTTCATTCATTCTTAATTCAACCTTTTTCATTTTTCCACCTTGATGGAATATTATATGTTAATTTTGAGACATAATCAATTACTAACACTTAAGACATTATCATATATTAATCATATATCCTGTAGCGATTATCATACTTATTGACATTTGCGTCTTTTTTTGATACAGTAAATACTAGTATTTTTTTAATGAAAATTGATAAGAAAAATACTACTAATTTAATACCTAACATTATAAAAGTGATAAATAAGAAAGGAAGTTTTATTATGAATGAAAAAAAAGATTTAGAATTGTTATATATTTTACCATATACAGTTGATTATTATCGTGGCAAATATCGTTATGTTCAAGATCATTATTTTGAAAAAATTATTAATCATGGTAAATCTTTGTTTTTTGAAAATGAGAAAGAATTATTAGAATGGTTTTATAAAAATGCTAATAAACCAACCCCAAAAGTTTATAGAATAAAGTATATTGAAAAATATTTGGGTATTGATGATGTTTTTCAACTTACTAATTTACAAAATGGTGGAACATCATATTATACTGCATTTAGTAAGGAATTATATGCATATTATCGTAAAAGTATGAGTGAAGATACTGGAAAATATGTGTGGGATACTTGTCGAGCACCATATTTACCTGGTCGTGATGGATGGGAATTTGACTTGGAAGATATATACAAAGAATTTAGTAAAAGGGGAATAAAAATAAAATATAATGTATACGAATCTAAAGAAAAAATAGATAGATATGAACATTTTGAATTCGTTGGTGATCCTGTTTGGGATAAAGATGAGGCAAAAGGGAAAAAATTAGTTTTATATATGAGTAATCCAAAACATTGGTGGTAATAATAATTAATATATAAGAGTTTATTGGTAATAATGCTAAATAGCTTTAAAAAGTGGTAAAATAATTAAAATAATTTAAGCAGTAATATTTCGTTTAAAAATGAAGTTATTGCTTTTTTTAATAGCACTTTTTTGAAGTGTTTTTGTATATAAGATATCCACTATAAGATATTGTCTCGGGTGTTTTAATAAACTTTAGTGTTATTTTGAAATTATTATTACTAAAATTAGTTATTTATCCATAAAGTTAAGTGAGGTGCGAGAATTATGGATAAGTACAACATAAAATATATATTTAATGAAGAGGAGGATATAAATGATATATTAATTAAAGTTTTAAATAAAGAACTTAAAAAATATATTCAAATGATTTGTAAAAATAAAAAATCTGAGGTACCATCATCATGTGCGCGATTTTCTCTAAAAGGAGGTAAAAATTGTTAGAAGGTAAAATCACGATATACAATGCTGGAATTTATATAAGGTTATCTCGTGAAGATGATGATAAAGCTGAGGTAAGTGAAAGTATTACAAATCAAAAGAGTTTATTACTTCAATATGTTAAAGAGAATAATTTAAGAGTTTATGATATTTATATTGATGA
>CASEAD010000005.1 GCA_949285775.1 uncultured bacterium | reverse complement strand
AATATGATACAAATCGTTTTCAAATTCAGTATACATTGTTTGTTTAAATACTGATGTAAAGTAATTCTCTATTTCTTTACTTAAGTAAAAGATTTTTTCTTTTTTGGTATGGGTATTATTGTATAGGTATCTATTTAATAAAATTTCATTTACTATTGATGCTATTTCACCAATAAATATTGTACTATCTTCATATATAAATGGTTGTTCTTGCTTGGATAAATAATAATTGGCTATGTGTCCTATTTCATGAATCAGATTTTTTAAATCGATATATGTTCCTTTAAAATTCATAAACGAATAGGTATTCCATGAAAAGGTTATTGATTGATGTTTATTTTCATTTGGTTCTGCGTCAATATGGCTTGCGAATAATGTTTTTACTACCTCAATATATTTTGTTCCTAGTGGTTTTAAGGCATTTAGTATTATTTCTTTGGCATCTTCTAATGAATATTTTATATTTATATTATTTTCCAATGAAGCATTAAAATCATACAAATGTGGTGTGGTAACCTTAAGTAATTTTGATTTTATTTTAAAATATTTTTGAATAAGATTTAAGTTATTATTTACTGTTTCAATTAATTTGTTTATGATTTGGGGGTTAATATTCTCTTCAAATAATACTTTTTCTAAAATGGAATTGTAATTTTCTAAAATTGAATTTTTTATTCTATATTCATAAATTGTATTCAATATTTTTGCAAAGTTAGTTTTTTCTTGCCAAAAGGATTTATTTACAGCAAAATATGCTTGTCTTCTTATATCTTTAATATTGGAAGAAATATATTCTACTAAATTAGATGATGTTATTTTAACTTCTTTATCATCTATGGAAATGTAGCCATAATTAATATCTTTTAGAAGTCTATTATACATACTTAATTGTTCGTTTATTATATTATTATTTACTTGTATTTTTTTATTTGTTTCTTTTGATTGTATATGTTCTTCTAGTCTAAATAAATTATATAGTGATAATTTATATATTTCTAGTTTGGGGTTTTCAATAATATAATTATTTACTTTTTTTAAACCTAAATCTATTATTTTTCTATCAACAAATGTTAATATAGTATTAACTTTATTATTAAATTTTTCTGCTTCTTCTTTTAATTTAATGCATTCATCATTGTTTATATTTTTATAATACATTAAGGAACCATATAATGAAATATTATTACTTAATTCTTTTATTTTCCATTTTTTATTTAACATATCTAGTAGTAAGTTAGGATCTAATTTAATATTTTCATATTGTAAAATATCTTTTAATAATGTTTCTACATTATCTATTTCATTGTAAAAAGCTTTATTATTGTTAAATATTTCTTGTAGGTTCCATTCTAGTTTAGTCATTATTATACCTCCAAAATAATTAATAATGTTTATTAATAAGTCTGATTTATTAAATACTAACAAATAGATTAATATTCATTAGTTATAGATGAGTAGTAAATTTTGGCCTTACTACTCTATTACCTGTTAAATTTATAGTTTTGGGGAATGCTCTTTCATACTATTCATTGCTACTTTATCAATTATTTCCTTACTAATTTGTTCAGGACTTTTATCTTTTGTATATTGAATAATTGTTGCTAATTGTTCATTGCATGGCATTGATATTAAATGTCTATTATTTCTTCCTAGAATTCTGCTATTTAAAAATTCTATTGATTCTTCTTTATTTTCACTTGGTATCATATAAACTATATTTGCAAATTTACTTATTAGTTTTGATATTTCATAAAACATGATTGGGTTTTCATATACTGAATGTCCTGCTCCAAAATCTATAATACATGGTTCTCGCAAACTAGTTAGTACAGAACCTGTCAAGTAGAATTCAAAATCTTTAAAACTATTAAAAGATTTTTCATTAGAATAAAATTGCTTTAATTGTTCCCTATTATCTAAAGAAATCTGTGGCATATTTAAATTAATGCTTATCATACGAGCAGTTGTAGTCTTTCCTACCCCAATTGGACCTATTATTAATATACTATTTTGTGCTACATCTGGATCTATTTTTTGAGAAACTAGAGTTTCCATTGCTGTTAGTTTTTTTATTTCATTAATAATTTCTTTTACAATTTCGTTAAATGATCTGTCATCATTTAGATAATATTTTTTTACTTGTTCAACATATTGCTTTGGTATGTCAGGGAATTTCATTGATAAAAAATCAATAATATAGTTAATCTTTTCATCACGTGTTTTATCTAAAATGAGAAGTTTTTTTTGGAGTAATGGTAGTAATTCTGGATAAATATTTGAAATAGATATAATAGCAGATGTTAAATATTGTTCCTGTGATATATCAAGCATTTGTTTGACTACAAACTCTTCAAAAATATTTACTAAATCATCTTTTGAATATAAGCCTAGTCCTAATTCTTGTAAAATATTATTTACCTTTGAAAGTAAGTTAGGATGTAAGTATAACAATCTTTTAAATGTATTTTTTGATATTTGGCGATTATCTCTACGGCATTGGTCAATCTCTTTTTGAATTAAGTCAGAATCATCATTTGGAATTATATTAGGTCTGTTAGGAAAAGTATATAATTCAATTTTTCCTTGATTTGCTAGTTCTTTTATTGCATTATATACATTATCTATATTCTCTTCTTTTTTTGGTTCAACACCAATTTCCGATACAACTTCAGCAAAACCTGTTTGGATATCTTTAAATGTTAAATCATCTAAAGTATATAATGAAGAACTATTACTAAACATTGTAGTAAAGCCATTAGGAATTCTTTCTATTAATTTCCATGGTTCATTTTGGTTTTCTCTATATAAAGTATATGTTAAATCATCGCCACATCTACTGGAAAATAAAATTGCTAGTTCTTTGTACGGTGTTGCATAAACATAAGTTCCATGAGTTGATTTTTTTGGTTCTAATCTTGTTATTCCTGATTGTGAACTTCCATGATATACTTCTCCCATATATTGTCCTCCTAAATTTTAAACATTATAAATTTTTTATTTTTTTCTAATTAAATAGCTATAATTGCAAACTATTTTTAATAATATTTACTTTTTTAATTTTTTTGTAAATTTACCATTATATTTACAAGTTTTAGATATTACTTCATAAGGGTGTTTCACTCTATATGCTTTTCTTTCTTCTTTTGGAGCATATAAAAAGGTTAGTCATAAATCAAACTTCCATATATTTAAGGTTAGTTCAGCTAATTTCCTATAAACCTTAAAGAAATATATTAGATATCTTTTGTCAATCCTTTAATTCATCATATTCTATATTACCGCAGACAATATAAATTAATGGTTCTTTTTCATCACTTGCAAAGCAAATAAACTCCTCATTTTTTATTTTAATATATTTCATAAAAGCTTTTCTTATATAATCCCATAAAAAAATTTCTTTATTATTACATTGTTTTACATCATTAAAAACCATTTTTATTTTTGTTTTGTTAGTTTCATATGTCATATCTTCTTTTAATTTTGGCTTACCAGACCAGTAAACATCTATAATAATTTCTATTTGTGAAAGTTTTATATTGTAATTTATATTAGTAATGTAACTATCATGAAAACTATGGTAATAATCGATAAAGGATAACAAATTATCTTTTGTTATTAAAATCATTTAAAATTCTCCATTCTCCATTTTGATGTATCAACACCTCTTAAAATGATTATACTATAAAATATTACTTTTT
>CASEAD010000004.1 GCA_949285775.1 uncultured bacterium | reverse complement strand
TTTTTGGCCAGTTGGTGAAGTGGCTTAACACACTGCCCTTTCACGGCAGCATTCACGGATTCGAATTCCGTACTGGTCACCATTTTGTTTATTTAGGATTTATTCCTTTTGTATAAAAACTGTGATTAGGATATGATTATTTAGTTTAATTTCTAGAGAGTTAGTGTTTGGTGAAAACTAATAATTAAACTTTATTAATTACTACCTATGAGTTGGACTCGAAAGAGTATCCCGGTTTGTTCCGTTATTTAATTAAGATAAATTAAGGATGGTACCGTGCTTATGCACTCCTTTGGTACTGTTTTTTTTTTGTTATAGGGGGAAATTATGAAAAATATTAGAAAGAGATTGCGTAGATATATTGATGAATGTGGTTTTCTAACGATGATTGAATTTTTAGAGTCTTATGTGGGCATTGATTCTCAATTTGAGGCTTTGAGTAAGGCTACACATAAGGATATTAAGTTTTTTAATTTTGATAGGATTGTGTCAGTACCTTTTAATTGTGTTGATATTGAGAAAATAGAAACGGGTAAGATTTTGTTAGTTAGTGATTGTTATCATCATATTGCTGCATATAAGAATCCGTTAAGAATTAAGGATGATTTTAAAATTAAAGTTATGAGGAGGTAATATAAATGATTAATATTAAAGAGAACGAAAATTTGAATATTTTGAATCATAGTTGTGCTCATTTATTAGCACATGCGGTTAAACATATTTATCCTGAGGCTATGTTTTGGGTTGGACCTGTTATTGATGATGGTTTTTACTATGATATTGATTTAGGTGATAATGTTATTAAAGAAGAAGATTTGATAAAAATTGAGAAAGAGATGAAGAAGATTTCTAAGTCTGATAAGCTTATAAAGAGGATAGAACTTTCTAAGGAAGAAGCATTATCTATGTTTAAGAATGATAAATATAAATTAGATTTGATTGAGAATATGGCTGATGGTGAGGTAATTTCTGCTTATAAGCAAGGTGATTTCATTGATTTGTGTCGTGGGCCTCATATGTCTTCTACTAAGTGTATGAAGTATTTTAAATTACTTAAGGTGAGTGGTGCTTATTGGAAGGGTGACTCTCATAATAAGATGCTTCAAAGAATATATGGTATATGTTTTGAAACAGAAGAAGATTTGAATAGTTATTTAGAGTTTTTAGAGGATGCTAAAAGGAGGGATCATAAAAAGCTTGGTAAGGAATTAGGTTTATTTATGATTAGTGAATATGGTCCTGGTTTTCCATTCTTTTTGCCTAATGGTATGATATTGAGAAATGAACTTGAAAATTTTTGGTATAGGGAACATACTAAGGAAGGATATCAGTTTGTTAAGACTCCTATTATGCTTAGTAGAGAATTATGGGAGCGTTCTGGGCATTGGTATAATTATCGTGAAAATATGTATACTTCAGAAATTGATGATAATGAGTTTGCAATTAAGCCGATGAATTGTCCTGGTGGTATGCTTGTATATAAGAATAGTTTACATTCTTATAAGGAGTTTCCAATTAGATTAGGTGAGTTGGGGCAGGTTCATAGGCATGAAGCTAGTGGGGCTTTAAATGGTTTATTTAGGGTTAGGACTTTTACTCAAGATGATGCTCATATTTTTATGACTGAAGATCAGATTGAAAGTGAGGTTATTAGGCTTATTAATTTTATTGATAGGATGTATGCTGTTTTTGGTTTGACTTATAGTATTGAGTTATCAACAAGGCCTTTGGAAAAATATATTGGTGATATTTCTGTGTGGGATAAGTCTGAGAAAGCTTTGGAAGATGCTTGTCATAAGGCAGGGCATGATTGTAAAATTAATCCTGGTGACGGAGCTTTTTATGGGCCTAAGTTAGATTTTCATATTAAGGATTCTTTGGGAAGGGTATGGCAATGTGGTACTATCCAATTGGATATGAATTTGCCTGAGAGATTCGATTTAACTTATGTAGATAAGGATGGTTCTAAAAAGAGGCCTGTTATGTTACATAGGGTTATATATGGGTCTATTGAAAGATTTATTGGTATTTTGATTGAGCATTATGCTGGTGCTTTCCCTTTGTGGTTAAGTCCTGTTCAAATTAATATTATTCCTGTTAATAATGAACATCATATGGATTATTGTATTAATTTAAAGAATAAGTTTGAAAAAGTTGGTATTCGTTCTAATATTGATAATAGAGATGAAAAATTAGGATATAGAATGAGAGAATCTCAGACTAAGAAGATACCTTATACTTTGGTTATTGGGGATAAGGAATTAGATAGTAATACTGTAAATTATAGGATGTTTGGTTCTAAGGATACTGAATCTATTTCTGTGGATGATTTTATTGATAAGTTATTAGAGCAAATTAAGGAATATAAATGATATAATTGTATATAAAAGATTTAGATGTAATATTCTATTTCTTTTTGATTTATATAGTAATTTATGGTAGAATATTAGAAAGAAAGAGGGATGTGTATGATTGATAGGTTAGAAGCTATTTTAAAGAGATACAATGAGTTAGGGATTGAATTAAGTGATCAGAATGTTATAAGTGATATTAAGAAGATGACTGAGCTTAGTCGTGAACATACTAGATTAGGTAATATTGTAGAGGTTTATTTAAAATATAAAAAAGTGTTGGATGGTATTAAGGAGGATAAAGAGTTAATTCATGATGAAGAGCTTGGAGATGTTGCTAAGGAAGAACTTGCTAGTTTAGAGGATGATAAGGAAAGGCTTGAAAGTGAATTAGAGGTTTTGTTGTTACCTCATGATGTGAATGATGAAAAGAATGTTATTGTGGAAATTAGGGGAGCTGCTGGAGGAGACGAGGCTAATATATTTGCTGGTGATTTATTTGATATGTACTCTAAATATGCTGGTAATCAAGGTTGGAAGATAGAAGTTTTAAATAGTACAGAGGGTACTGCGGGGGGATTTACTAATATTGAATTTATGATTAAGGGTGATAGTGTTTATTCTAAATTAAAATATGAGAGTGGTTCTCATAGGGTTCAGAGAGTTCCAGCGACAGAGAGTCAAGGTAGAGTTCATACTTCTACTGCTACTGTTTTGGTTATGCCTGAGGCAGAGGAGTTTGATTTTGAGTTAGATGAGAGTGAGGTTAGAGTCGATATTACTAGGAGTAGTGGTTGTGGAGGGCAAGGTGTTAATACTACTGATAGTGCGGTTCGTTTAACACATATTCCTACTGGTATTATTGTTTATTCACAGACTGAGAGAAGTCAAATTAAGAATAAAGAAAAAGCTTTTAAGATTCTTAGGACGAGGTTATATGATTTGAAGTTGAAGGAAAAGGAAGAGGCTGAAGGTGCAGAGAGAAAGAATAAGATAGGTACTGGAGATAGAAGTGAAAAGATAAGGACATATAATTATCCGCAGAATAGGATTACTGATCATAGAATTGGGTTGACATTGATGTGTTTGGATAGAGTTATGGATGGGGAATTGGGTATGGTAATTGATGCTTTAATTAATGAAAATCAAAAGAGAGAGTTAGAGTCTAATGTTTGATTTGGATAGGTATAAAAATAGGGTTAAAGAAGATAATGTGGACGTTAATTTGGTAGATTATTTATATAAATGTTTGAGTGATGAGGAGAGGTTAGGGGAGTTTGATAAGTGTATTGATATGCTTATAAAGGGTGTGCCTATTCAATATGTTATTGGTAATGTTAATTTTTATGGTAATAAGATATTAGTTAATAGTAATGTTTTAATTCCTAGGTTTGAGACTGAGTTATTGGTAGAAAAGAGTATTAAATATATTAAAAAATTATTTGATAAATGTATAAGAATTGTTGATATTGGTACTGGTAGTGGTTGTATAGCAATTACTTTAAAGAAAGAGATTAATTGTGAGGTTGTTGGTGTGGATATTTCTAATGATGCTATTGAGGTTGCTAGGGAGAATGCTAGGATTAATAATGTTGATATAGAATTTGTTAATAGTGATATGTTAAAGAATGTTTCTGGAATATATGATGTTATTATAAGTAATCCTCCTTATATTAGATATGATGAAGAGATAATGGATATTGTTAGGGATAATGAGCCTGATATTGCATTATATGCTATGGATAATGGGTTATATTATTATAAGGAGATACTTAGTAATTGTATAAAGGTTTTAAATAGTAAGTATTTGATATGTTTTGAGATTGGTTACGAACAGGGTGATAGTATTAAGGAGCTTGTTTATAAGTATTTAAAGGACGTTAATGTTAGTATAGAGAAGGATTATTCTGATAGGGATAGGTTTGTATTTATATGGAATTAATAATGAGTAATTTTGTTACTCTTTTTTGTTAAGAGAAAAAATAAAAATCACTATTTTAGTTAGTGAATTTTTATAAATTATTAAAGTATTATTCTTTTGTAATAGAATAAGATATTAGATCGTTTCCGATGTTATCTTTATCAATAATTCTGCTTCTAAGGGTTCCTTCATATTTCATACCGACTTTTTCCATTACTTTGCCACTAGCGGGGTTATTGCTCATGTGAGCCGTATATACTAGTTCTGCTTTAGCATTTTCAAATAAATATTTAATAACAACTTTTAGAGCTTCGGTATCATAACCTTTGTTCCAATATTTTTTTCCGTAGCAGTAGTCTATTTCACAGATATCATATTTTAAATATTTGGGAGATACATCAATACTTCCTATTAATTCTTTGGTATCTTTTAATTCTACTACCCATCTATAAGTGTTTAAGTCATCATAGGCATTTTCTCAAATCTTATATAATTCTTTTGTTTCTTCTATGTTTTTATGTTTTGTCCAGGTTACATATTTGGCAACTTTATCGTTGTTACACCAATTTCTATAAGCATTAGTAGCGTCGTTAGTAGTTGCTTTTCTTAGTATTAATCTAGTTGTTTCTAATCTTTTAGTTCCTATTGGTATCATTGTAATCACTTTTTTTTAATATATTGTATCATTAATGCTTTGTTTTGTCTATTTGTAATAATTTTCTTATGGGAAATTGTGTTATTTATATCAAATTTGTAAATAAAATGTTATAATATTTATATATTTGGTAGGTGATGTTATGGAAAGGTATAATGCTGATTATAGGGTTGGTCTTACTAGTAAACAGGTGCAAGAGAGAATAGAGAATAATTTAGTTAATTATAATGATGCACCTCCTACTAAGAGTATTAAACAGATTATTAAGAGTAATTTTTTTACTTATTTTAATTTTATTAATGTTGTATTAGGTGGTGCAATTATAGCAGCTGGAATATATGGTGGAAAGATATTTGATTCCATTAAAAATTGTACTTTTATGGGGGTTATTATAATTAATAGTTTTATTAGTATGGCTCAGGAAATTATTTCTAAGAAAACTATAGATAAACTTAGTGTTTTAGCGGCATCTAAGGTTACTACGATAAGAGATGGTAAGGAAGTTGAACTGGGAATTGAAGAAATTGTTCTTGATGATGTTGTTAAGCTTAGTTTAGGTGAACAGGTTGTTACAGATAGTGTTGTTTTAAATGGTAGTGTTGAAGTTAATGAGTCTTTTTTAACTGGGGAAGTTGATCCTATTGTAAAAAATGAGGGGGATACGATATTATCTGGTAGTTTTATTGTTAGTGGTAGTTGTTATGCTAGGGTAGAACATATTGGTAGTGATAATTATATTTCTAAGATTAGCAGTGAGGCTAAGTATGATAAGAAGGTTAATTCTGTTATTATGAATTCTTTTGAAAAGATTCTTAAGGTTTTATCTATTGTTATTATACCTGTTGGTATTTTGTTATTTATTAATCAATTAATGGTTACTGATAATGATATTACTTCTTCTATATTTAATACTGTTGGTGCACTTATTGGTATGATACCAGAGGGGTTATTACTTTTGACTAGTTCGGTTATGGCGGTTAGTGTTATAAGGCTTGCTAGGTATAAGGTATTGGTTCAACAGTTATATTGTATTGAGACTTTGGCTAGGGTTGATGTGATATGTTTGGATAAGACGGGTACTATTACTGAGGGTGCTATGGAACTATGTGATATTATATGTGAAGATGGTGTTAGTAAGAGTGATATAGAGGAGTTATTATCTAATTTTAGTTATGCTTTTGATAATAGTAATGCTACTATGGATGCAATTAGGGATAAGTATTCTAATAAGGGGATATGGACTGTTAGTGAAAAAATTGAGTTTTCTTCTAGTAGGAAGTTTTCGGCTGTTAGTTTTGATAATAGGGGTAGTTATTATTTGGGGGCACCTGAGTTTGTTTTAAGAAGTGATTTTGATAAATATAAGGATACTATTAATAAATATGGTGATTATAGAGTTTTAGTGATTGCTAAAAATGATAATAAGCTTAGTGAGAAGCCTGTTAATTTGGATGTTATGGGATTTTTGCTTATTCAAGATAAGATTAGAAAAGAAGCTCCTGATACTTTGAAATATTTTAAGGATCAGGGTGTAACTGTTAAAATAATTAGTGGGGATAATTTTGTTACGGTTTGTAATATTGCTAAGAGAGCTGGTTTGGTTGGTGCTAAGGGGATGGATGCTACATTGCTTAATGATGATAATATTGATGAGATGTTAGAGGAATATGATGTATTTGGGAGAGTGACTCCAACGCAAAAGAAGAGCATAATAGAGAGTTTACAAAGGAATGGTCATACTGTGGCGATGACGGGAGATGGGGTTAATGATGTTTTGGCTTTGAAAAAAGCTGATTGTAGTATTGCTATGGCTAGTGGTAGTGATGCTGCTAAGAATGTTAGTCAGTTAGTGTTACTTGATTCTAATTTTGCTTCTATGCCTCGTGTTGTAGCGGAGGGTAGGAGGACTATTAATAATATTGAACGTAGTGCATCGTTGTTGTTAATTAAGACTATATTTACTTTATTTTTAGTGTTTATTTGTATTTTTATGAGGAGTGAATATTTTTATATGCCAATACATTTAACTTTGATTACTGCTTGTACGATTTCTATTCCATCATTTATTTTGGCGCTTGAGCCTAATACGGATTTGGTGCGTGGTAATTTTATGTTAAAGGTGGTTAGTAAGAGTTTTCCAGCAGCGTTAACGGTTGTATTTAATGTCTTTATGATTGTTTTATTTAGGGAACAGTTTAATATTGATGAGGACTTGACTTCTACTTTGATTGTGTTGATGACTGCTACTACTGGTTTTATATTTTTAGTTAGGATATGTAAACCATTTAATAGGTTAAGAGTGGCTTTGCTTGTATTTTTAATATTATTGTTTTGTTATGGGGTTATGTTTCAATATGAGTTTTTTGATATGAGTCAGATTAATTTTAATACTATTATTTTATATATTGTTTTCTATATATGTAGTATATGGATATTTGATAAGTTAAATAATTTGGTACATTATATAATTGTTAAGTTTGATAAAGATTATAAGGTTAATGCTTAGGTATTTTGAATTAGAAAGTGGAGGTAATATATATGAATAAATATTTGACTGTTGGTACTGATAAGATAGATGAGGATATGTTTGTTACTATTAGTGATAAGCATATAAATAGTGAAGTTAAACCTAGTGGTGGTTTATGGTTGACGGAGTTTAATACGGATTATCCTAATTATAATTGTTGGGTAGATTTTCTTTTGCATTCTAATTGTAATGTTTTGTTTCATAAGAGTATTGGAAATGATCCTTTTAAACAGCCTTGTTGTGTTGTGTCTCTTAAGGATGAGGCTAATATATATAGGCTTGATAGTGATGATAGCTATAAATATTTAATAGATAATTATGGAAATGGTAATGGAGGATTTTCTTATGAAAAGATTAGTCATGATTATGATGGGATATTTGTTAATTTGAATAGTATGAGTTATGAAATGGGAAATAGGTTTCGTAGTTTTGATGTTAATAGTTTGATTTTGTTTAAATTTGAATGTATTGATTATTATTATTCTGGAGTTGTTGATATTGATCCCTTTGATCCAAGTGATATATTGTCTGTAGAGTGTTTTGATTATGTTATTAAGTGGGATGATAAGAAGAGGTATGTGTTGGGAAGTAAGAATGATGAGGGTACATTAAAGAGATAATTTGAAAAAAGGATAGAGTGATATTATGAATTATATTATTAAAGGTAGGCCTGGTGATAAGATTAGGGATGTTGTTAGGACAATTATTAATTTTAGTGATAAAGAGATGAGTTCTTTTTTAAGGGGGTTAAGTCCTAAGAAGATGTATTATGTTTATATTCCTAATAAAATTAAATTTTTTTATGAAGTAGATTTGAAGAGAATGAGGGAAAGGTTTTTAGATAAGGGTTTACAGTCTGAATTAAGGTTGTTAGATTTAGATGAGGATATATTAGATTGTGAAGATGGTTTTGATAAGTTAATTAATTATGGGGATATTGATAGTTTAGTTGATAGTGCTAGGGATAATAATTTGGATATTGCTTTGGGGTTTTTGGGGGATTTAAAAGATATGATAGATGATTCTTTTGTATATAGAAGTGAGATTATAGAAGAGTTAGATAGAGAGTCTTTTAGTGATATTAGGGCAAGAGATGTTTTAGAGAGAGTTAATAAGTTGACTAGTAAAGATGTTTTTTTGAAATTAGTTCCGGTTGGTATGGCGGAGAGGGTAATATTAAGTAAGTGTTTTGAGATATTAGAAAGTGATGAGATGTTGGAAAGATTTCTTGATTTTAATAATAATAGGGAATTATTTGATATTAATTATATGTTTTTGAAACAAAGGGATTATGTTATTAAGATGGGGAAATTTTTTGGAGATAGTATGCATGATATTAATAGGGATAATATTATTTATAAGTTTAGTTTTGTTACTGATGAGATGATATCTAGGTATGAGAGTTTAAGAAATATTATTAATATTGATATGGATATGTTAGGTAATGAGCCTTTTGGTAAGGAAGGGGTTTATGCTTTTGATAGTAAGAAACAGGGGAGGATAGATAATGATTGGGTAATAGATAAGGGTTTAGAGAAATATGTTTTTGATGATATGGATGAGTCTTATTCTATTGAAGAACAGGTGGCACATATTTATATTAAGTTATGTGTGTTGTTAGAGTATAATAGTTCTTATAAGGTGGTTAATTATGGTACTTTATATGATAAAAAGAGGCAAGAGGGGATAAGTTTAAGTAATCCTTTTGTTATATGTAGTGAGTTTTCTAAGAGTTGTACTAAGTTATTTAATAATTATTTATCTGATATAGTATCTAGTAGGTGTGTTATTCCTAGTGGAGGTGGTCATGAGGTTTGTGGGGTTTTGATTAAGGAACATGGTATTCGTATTGATATGGATGCTACTAATGCGGTTGGTTCTTTTAATGATTTATCTAGGGCTAAGTTGGGGTTACCTTTGTGTGGTATTAATTATATTTATGATAGGTATGATATATTTAAAAGGGCTTTTGATAGGGTATATGAAAGATTGGTGTTTAGTAGGAAGGTTCCCGTTGAGAATTTGATTTCTGCTTATGAATCTGTTAGTGAAAAGTGTATTACTGATATAGATTTTGATATTAATATTAATTCTTTTTTAGAGAAGATGAAGGTTAAGAAAATAAGAGGAAATGAAATGATTAATTCTTTTACTTTTTTAGTAAAGAGGGGTTATTTTGGGGATATTAAATATTCTTTAGTTGGGGAGTTTTTGGATTATGGTGTTGAGAGAAGTATGTTAATTAACTATAAAGATAGGTATTATGTTTTGAGAAGTAGTTCTTTGGATTTGGTTTCTGTTGGTTTTGAGAATTTAATAGATATGTTTAATGTTGGGAATATGAAGTATGAGAGTGATAAGTATACTTTAAAAGGAATAGGTGGTAGGAGATGATTGATAGGTTAAGGAAGATTGCTACTATAAAGTTAGATGGTTGTAATGATATGGATAAGAGGGATAGGTATCTCTTGATTATTAAGATATTAGATGATGATAATTGTTTTAAAAAGATGGATATAAAGATAGCTTATAGAATTTTGGAGGATTTAGGTTTTAGGGGTGATGAAGTTAGAAGAATATATGATGAGTTAATTTTTTGAGGTGATTTATGAGGGTATTAATTACGGGTGCTAGTAGTGGGATTGGTTATGGTATGGCTAAATATTTTAATAGTTTGGGTTATGATTTGGTGTTAGTAGCGCGTGATACGAAGAAACTTGATGAGATTAAGAGAGAGTTAGTTGGTAAGGTAGAGGTTATTAGTTTGGATTTGAGTGAGTATAATAATTGTGTTAAGTTACATAGTATGGTTTCTGATATAGATATTTTGGTTAATAATGCTGGTTTTGGAATGTTTGGAGAGTTTTGTGATACTGATTTGGATAGGGAAATTAAGATGATTAATTTAAATGTTATAGCGGTGCATACGTTATGTAAGTTATATTTAAGAGATATGTTAAAGAAGGATAGTGGTAGGATACTTAATGTTGCTAGTATAGCGGGATTTATGCCGGGTCCTTTAATGAGTTGTTATTATGCTACTAAGAATTATGTTGTTAGGTTAAGTGAGGCTATTAAGGAAGAGATTAGGCATAATAGATCTAATGTTAGGATTAGTGTTTTGTGTCCTGGGCCTGTTAGGACTAATTTTGATGAGGTAGCGGGTGTTAGTTTTAGTTTGAAGGGGTTAGATAGTGATTATGTTAGTAAGTATGCTATTGATAGGGTTTTAAGGGGTAAGTTTATGATAATACCTGGTTTTAAGATTAAATTGCTTAGGTTTATAGTAAAGATAGTTCCTAATAGGGTATTGGTTAGGTTTGTATATAGGGCTCAAAAGAAAAAAGATAGTAGATAAATGTATAAAAAAATATAATATTACCCAATATTATGTTAGAAAGGGTGATTTTATATGAAGAAGTATATATATTTGATAATTGCTATTATTGTTATGGGGATAGTTTATATAAATGTTAATGCGGATGAGGTTGTTATTCCTGATAGTGCTATTAGGGTTAGAGTTATTGCTAATAGTAATAGTTTGGTAGATCAGGATATGAAGTTAAGGGTTATGGAGTATTTGCAGACTTATTTATCACCATTATTGGTAGATGTATCTAGTATTGAAGATGCTAGGGACATTATTAATGATAAGTTAGGGGAGATTAATGATGGTGTGGGGGAGATATTAAGGGATAATAATTATGATATGGGTTATAGTGTTAATTTTGGGGATAATTATTTTCCTAATAAGGAGTATAAGGGTGTTAAGTATAAGGCTGGAGAATATGAGTCTTTAGTTGTTACGCTTGGTACTGGTGGTGGGGATAATTGGTGGTGTGTGTTATTTCCACCGTTATGTTTATTAGATGCTACTGATGATGATAGTAGTGATATTGAGTATAAGTTATGGGTACAAGAATTAATTGAGAAATATTTTTAGTTATTTATTTGGGTATTTATAATAATATTTAATAGGTGAATGTTATTATGAATACTTTTTTAACTACTTTAATAGTGGGTATTAGTTTATCTATGGATGCTTTTTCTTTGGCTTTAGTGTATGGAACGCAGGGGTTAGATAAGAGGAGTAAGATTATTTTATCTTTGATAGTGGGGATATATCATTTTGTTATGCCTTTGATTGGATTGTTATTTGGTAATATGATATTTAATTATTTTATATTTGATGTTAATTTAATAGTGGGTATTATTTTTAGTATTATAGGGTTAGAGATGGTTATTTCTAGTAAGAGGGATGATGAGATTAAAGTATTTTTATCGTTAGGTGGTTTTTTGTTATTTGGTTTTTCTGTTAGTATTGATAGTTTGACTACTGGTATTGGGCTTAGGGCTATTAATGATAATTATTTGGAGGTATCTAGTATTTTTATGGTTGTTAGTGGGTTATTTACTTATATGGGTCTTCTTTTTGGAAATAAATTAAGTGATAAGTTTGGAAAATATGCGACGGTAATAGGGGGATGTATTTTGCTGTTATTGGGAATATATTATATGTTTATGGGTTAGTATTAATTTGGAATAAAAGTTAGAGAAAGTAATTGACTTTGTTTTTTTTGTTTGTTAATATATGAAGAGAGTAATGTGTAACTGGTTTTTATTTAGTTAAATATAATAAGTTAGGAGGAGTAAATATGCCTAAGATAGAGATTGTTGGGAATAAGAAGTTAAGTGGGGAGATTGTCGTTAGTGGTGCTAAGAATAGTGTGGTAGCGCTTATTCCGGCAGCTATTTTGTGTGATGAGAAAGTTATTATTGATAATGTTCCTAATATTAGTGATGTAGATAATTTAGAGGCTATTATGAAGTATTTGGGGGTTAGTTTGGAGAGAGAGGGTAATAGTGTTGTTATTGATAGTAAAAGGTTAGAAAATAAGAGTATTCCTTGTGAGTTGTCAGCTAAGCTTAGGGCATCTTATTATTTTATGGGGGCATTATTAGGTAAATGTAGGAGTGTTGATATGTGTTTTCCTGGTGGTTGTTCTATAGGAGAGAGGCCTATTAATTTTCATCTTAAGGGTTTTGAGAAATTGGGGGCTAGTATAAGAGAAGATGATGGGCAATTTATATTAGAGGCTTCTGATTTATGTGGTAGTGAAATATTTTTGGATGTTCCTAGTGTTGGTGCTACTATAAATATATTGTTAGCGGCTGTTAAGGCTCGTGGTAAGACGGTTATAGAGAATGCTGCTATGGAGCCTGAGATTATAGATGTATGTAAGTTTTTGAATAGTATGGGTGCTAAGATAGGTGGTGTTGGTAGTGCTAGGTTAGAGATAGAAGGGGTAGATTATTTACATAGTTGTAGGCATATGGTTATTCCTGATAGGATAGAGGCTGGGACTTATGTTATTATTGCGTCTTTGCTTGGTGATGGTCTTAAGGTTAGTAAGATAAATCCTAGTCATATAGAGAGTCTGACTTCTAAGTTAGAAGAAGCGGGAGTTAAGTTAGAGATTGGTGGAGATTATGTTATGGTTAATGAGGTAGGAGAATATAAGGGGGTTGATATTACGACAATGGTTTATCCTGGTTTTCCTACTGATTTGCAGCAAACGATGACACCTTTTTTGGTAAGTTGTAATGGTATTAGTCATATTGAAGAGACTATATATGAAAATAGGTTTCAAAATATAGAGGATACTGTTAGAATGGGTGCTTCAATAGAAATTAGTGGTGATAATAGGGTTGCTACTATATATGGTAAGAGTAAATTGGTTGGTAAGAAGGTGTATGCTACTGATTTGCGAGGGGGTGCTTCGATGGTTATTTGTGGTTTAATTGCTGATGGTGTTACGGTTATAGATAATATTCATTATATATTAAGGGGGTATAGTGATATTATTGATAAATTGAAGGGAGTAGGAGCAGATATTAGATTAATTGATTTTGATGAATCTGAGGAATGTTAGTTCTTTTCTTTTTATGTATTTAGGAGTGTGATTGTATGGAGGGTAATTTATTTTTATTTGTTATTTCTGCTTTACCTATTTTTCTTATTGGATATTATATATATAATAAAGATAGAAATAAAGAGTCTGGTAATGTTTTAGCGAGTTTATTTTTTGCGGGGATAGGATCTTGTTTTTTAGTTATTGTTTGTAGTTTGTTATTAGGGTTATTTATTCCTTTTTTTAATTCTGATGTTGAGGGGTTAAATTTTTGGGAATTAATTATATATGTTTTTATAGGTATTGCTTTGATAGAAGAGTTTTGTAAGTGGGTTATGGTTTATAAGATAGCGTATAATAATGAGAGTTTTGATGAGTTTTATGATATGATAGTTTATTCTGTTTTTGTTGCTTTAGGTTTTGCTTTTTTAGAAAATTTATTATATGTTTATCCTGGTGGTTTTATTACTGGTGTTACAAGAGGTTTGTTAGCTATTCCTGGACATGCTTGTTGTGGGGTATTGATGGGGTATTATTTGGGGTTGGCTAAGATTAATGGGCTTAATAATAGGGATAGTTTTAGGAAGAGATATATGATTTATAGTGTTTTAGTTCCTGTTTTAGTTCATGGTATTTATGATTATTGTTTATTTATTGATAATGATTTATTTTTATTTATTTTTTATATATTTATTATTGGGCTTGATATTTATATTGTAAGGAAGGTTAAGGTGGTATCTTCTATTAGTAAGAAGATTAGGTATAAAAATAATTATTGTCCTAATTGTGGTAGAGTGGTGAATAGTAATTATTGTCCTATGTGTGGGAGAAAGAATGAGTAGTGATGGATGATAAGTTAATATTTTTCTGTTTATGCTTACATTATTTGGTATTATGAATTTATTTATTATTGGAATATTGATGGTGTAAGTAGATATTTTAGTTTAGATAGGGAAGGTTTGGATTAAGTATGAGAAAATGTTTGTCATTAATTAGTGAGATTAATGGTTATATCATTGTCTCTTTTTTATATATGTTCTTGTTTTTTTAGATATTTTAACTTATAATAATAGGCAAAGAAGTGGTGTTATGAGAAATGTTATAAATGTTAGTAATGTTAGTGTTATGTATGAAGATAAGGTGGTTATTCGTAATGTGTCTTTTGATATTAGTAGTAATTCTTTTGTGGCTATTGTGGGGTTAAATGGTAGTGGGAAGTCTACTTTAATTAAGGTAATGTCGGGGTTAATAAAATATAATGGTTATATTAATATTAATGGTTATGTAATGGATGATATTAATATTAATAATATTAGACAGGGTATGGCAGTTGTAATGGATGATATTGAATCACAGTTTATGGGGGAGACGGTATTTGAGGATTTGATATTTAATATGGAGAATTTGATGTATTCTGATAAGGATATTGAGAAGAGGGTTGAATATATTAGTGAGTTATTTGGTTTGAAGGATTTGCTTGATGTGGAAGTTAAATATATTAGTAATAGTGAAAGGCAGTTGGTTTCGATAGCGGCTAGTTTAATGGCTAGTCCTAGTATATTATTGTTAGATGATTGTTTTCATCAGTTGTCTGTTAGAGATAAAAAACGTGTGTTAAATATATTGAAGAAGTATCGTAAGGATAATAAGATTAGTATTATTATGGTTACACATAATATGGAAGATGTGATGTATGCTGATAGGGTTATGGTTATTAATAAGGGTGAAATTATATCAGATGGTAGTGTTATTAGTACTTTTAAGAATAGGTCTTTGATGGAGAAAAATGGTTTGAAGGTGCCTTTTGTGATTGATTTATCTATGAGGCTTATGGATAGGGGAGTAATAGATCATGTTTATTTGGATATGGGAAAGTTGGTTAGAGATTTATGGAAATAAAATTAAATAATGTTAGTTATAATTATAGGCTTAGGAATGTTAATTATGTTTTTGAAAGTGGTGTGGTTACTTGTGTTATTGGTAAGAGTGGATCAGGGAAGAGTTTACTTGGGTTTATTATAGTGGGGCTTGTTGGTGTTACTTCTGGATATATTGAGATAGATGGTAAGAGGGATTATGATTTGAAGAAGGTTAGGAAAGATATTGGGTATGTGTTTCAGAATCCTATGGATCATATTTTTTGTGATACTGTATATGAGGAGATTAGTTTTGGTTTAAGGCAATATAAGTTTAAGTTAGATAAGATAGATGAGCAGGTTAGTAAGGCTTTATCTATGGTTGGTTTGGATGATAGTTATTTAGATCGTAATCCAAGAAATTTGAGTAGTGGGGAAGTAGAGAGGGTAGCGATAGCGGCTAGTTTGGTGCTTAATCCTAAGGTTTTGATTTTAGATGAGCCTACGGTATACTTGGATAATAAGGGAGTTAGGGAGTTAAATAAGTTATTGTTAATGCTTAGGGATAAGTATGGTAAGAGTATTATTGTTATTTCTAATGATATGGATAATGTTAGTGATATATATGATAATTATGTTATGTTAGATAAGGGTAGTATTGTTAGTTATGGTAGTAAGGGGGATATTCTTAATAATATTGATTTGTTTATGAAATATGGTATGGAGGTATCTGATATATTTAGGTTTATTAAGTTATGTAATGATAAGGGGGTTAATATAAAATATACTAATAATATTATGAAGTTAGTGGGGTATGTGATGGATAATGTATAATAGGAATGGTATTTTTGATTATTATGCGGGGGATTCTGTTATTTATAGGTTAAGTAGTGTGTATAGGGTTATATCGGTATTGTTTGTTAGTATTTATATTGTTATTGGTAGTAGTATTATAGATATGTTGGTTATTAACTTTTATATTATGATTATGGTTATTTTTAGTGATATTAGTATGGGGATATATTTGAATAATTTGAGGGTTTGTAGGTGGTTTATTGTATTAGTTATAATACTTAGTTTATTAATTAGTAGGAGTGTTGTTATTGGGTGTTTGTTTGGGGTTAAGGTGATTGATTTTATAATGTATTTATCTCTTATATCTATGACTAGTTCTTTTAAGGATATTGTATATGGTGTAGAGGTGTTATTGAGGCCTATTGATAGGGTTATGAATGTTAGTAAGATGGCGATGAATATGGGGTTATTTAGTAAGTTTGTTACTATTTTATATAATGAGGATGTTAGGATTAGAAATGCTCATGAATTAAGGGGAGTTATGTATAGAGAGATGGGGTATTTGGATAAGATAGGGTATTTTTTTAGTAATATAGTACCTGTTTGGAAGAGTAGTATGGAGAAGATCAGGAAGATTAAGATGTCTATGAGGGTTAGAAATTATGGTTGTTTTCTTAGGAGGAGTAATTATAGGTTGAATAAATTTGGAAAAACTGATACAATAATGTTAGGGATTAATGTGGTTGTGTTGGTACTAATTATTATATATTAGGAAAGTAGGTTTAGTAGTATGAGGTATTTTATGACTTTTTCTTATGATGGGAGTGATTTTAAGGGGTATCAAAAGCAACCTAGAATGAGGACTGTTCAAGGGGAGTTAGAGAAGGCTTTTAGTCAGATTAATAGTAATAAGGCTGTTTCTATTAGTGCATCTGGTAGGACGGATGCGGGGGTTCATGCGATGAATCAGAAGGCTCATTTTGATATGGATAGTGAGTTTGATTGCGATAAGTTACTTAAGAGTGTTAATTCTTTGCTTCCGGAGGATATATATGTTAAGAAGATAGAGGTTGTTAGTGATAATTTTCATGCTAGGTTTAATGCTACGGGTAAGGAATATGTTTATCAGATTAATATGGGGGAATATAATCCTTTAGAGAGAAAGTATGTATATCAATATAATAATAAATTGGATGTTGTAGAGATGCAAAGGGCGATGAAGTATTTAGAGGGTACTCATAGTTTTAAATCTTTTACTAAGTCTGATGAAGATGAGGAAGACTATGTGAGGACATTATCACAGACTAATATTATTAGGGATTTAAAGGATGTTAATAAGATTACTTTAGTTTTTATTGGAACTGGTTTTTTGAGATATATGGTAAGGAATATTGTAGGTACTTTGATTGAAATTGGTGAAGGTAAGAGAAAGAGTGAAGAAATTATAGAGATACTTAGGAGTGAAGATAGAACGAGAGCGGGGAAGACTGCTAATGCAGAGGGGTTATATTTAAAGAATGTTTTTTATTAATTTTATTGTTTGTTAGAGGTAGTAAGATGGGAGGCTAGTATGGAGAGTGTTGTAAAGAAAAGGTATTTAATTTTTATAGCGTTGGTATTGTTATTATTTGTATGTGTTACTTTTATTACTTATGCTAGGCAAGTTTGGCAGAGTGCTGAAAATACTACTTTTGATACGACGATAGGTGATATTGCTGGTGTAAGGTTTATTAATGGTGATAGTATTAATGTTACTAATTTGGGACCTGTTTTAGATTATAGGGATAGTGCTAATGTTGAGTTTGGTATTTATAATAGGACTAATGGTACGATAAATGTTTCGGTTGGTTTGAATATTACTAGTATTAGTAGTAGTTTACAGAGTAGTAGTTTTAAGTGGGTTTTAGAGAGAATGAATAGTAGTAATGTATATGAGGTTATCGCTAGTGGGGACTTTAGTAGTGCTATTATAGGTAGTAATAGTATTATTAGCGGTAATAGTATTAATACGGGTAATAGTTATACTTATTATAAGTTATATGTTTATATTGATGGTAGTGTTAGTAATGATGCTAGTATGATGAATAGTAGTATGAATTCTATTGTGGTAATAGATGCTGTTAATGGGTAATAATATATGGGAGTGAGTATATTCATTCTTTTTGTTTTAGTAGGTGATGTATGAGTAAATGTTATTTATGTCCTAGGAATTGTGGGGTAGAAAGAGATAAGGGGGAAGTTGGTTATTGTGGTGTTTTATATGATATGGTAATAGCAAGGTATTCTTTGCATTTATGGGAAGAGCCTTGTTTATGTGGAGAAGTTGGTAGTGGGACAATATTTTTTTCTTATTGTAATTTAGGATGTTGTTTTTGTCAGAATTATGAGATTAGTACTTTACATAAGGGGAGAGTTGTTAGTGTAGAGGAATTTAGTGATATTTGTTTGGAGTTACAGGATAAGGGGGCTATTAATATTAATTTGGTTACGGGGTGTATGTATGTTCCTCTTATTGTAAAGGGGTTAAAGCTTGCTAAGGAGAGGGGGTTAAAGATACCTGTTGTTTATAATACTAGTAGTTATGAGAATGTTAGTACTATTCGTATGTTAGATGGTTTAGTAGATATATATTTGCCTGATTTGAAATATTATAGTAATGAGTATGGGGTTAAATATTCTAATTGTAGTAATTATTTTGAGTATGCTAAGGACGCTATTAAAGAGATGTATAGGCAAGTTGGTAAGGCTAGAATAGGGAAAGATGGTATTATGAAGAGAGGAATGATAGTAAGGCATTTATTGATTCCTGGTCTTAGTGATGATAGTAAGATGGTAATTAAGTATTTATATGATGAGTATGGGAATAATATTTATATTAGTATTATGAATCAGTATACTCCTATGAGAAAGAGTGTGTATAAAGAATTAGATAGGGTTATAAGTGATAGGGAGTATGATGAGATAATTAATTATGCTTATGATTTAGGGGTAAGGAAGGCTTTTGTTCAAGAAGGTGGGACGCAAAGTGAGAGTTTTGTGCCTGATTTTGATGAGTTTTGTGGAGGATAGGAAGGAGATAAGATATGAAAGTAATTGGTGTAGTTGGTAGGGCTTATTATAATAGAGATGGGCAGAAGATATTTCAAATTAATGAAGATATTAGGAGAGTGTTATCTAGATATGATGATGTTGTTTCTGTTATGTTGTTGCCTACTGATAGTTGCTATTATACTGATATAAATATGGGAGAAGACGAGGTTGATAAGAATAAAATTGATTATATTTTAGATATGTGTGATGGTTTTATTATTCCGGGGGGTTCTTCTTGGTATAATTTTGATGAGTATGTTATTAAGTATGCTTGTGATAAAGATAAGTCTCTTTTAGCGATTTGTGCGGGGTTTCAGTGTTTATGTAGTATGTATGCTTGTAATCGGAATAGATTTGATATGACTTCTAGAGTAAGAAATGATAGTCATCATGGTGATGATGGTAAATATATGCATAAGAATAGTATTATAGATAATACTAAATTGAAGAAGATATTAGGGTGTAATGATATTATGGTTAATAGTGTGCATAATGATTATGTAGATTTTAAAATGAATAATCTTATTATTTCCTCTTATAGTGAAGATGGTGTAATAGAAGCAGTGGAAATGTGCGATAAGAGTTTTATTATAGGTGTTCAGTGGCATCCTGAATATCTTATGGATGATAGTTCTATTAAAATTTTTGATAATTTTATAGATAGTATAAAATAAACTCCAAACTTTTGCATATTAAATGCATTTATTTGGAGTTTAATATTAAATAATTTTTTTAGTTAAGGTTTTAGTTGTTCTATTTAATGATGTTTCATCTATTTCTTTAATATATTCAGTTAATAAAGTTAATATTAAGCTATATTCAGTTATTATTTCTTTATATTGATTTAGTTTAGTGGAATAACCTAAAATTATTCCTTTTTTATTTACTTGAAGTGGGGTGTGGGGTATTTCGTTAATGTTATTTGGATATGTGCTGTTATTTACAAAAGAATATGGATTAGTTAGTAGACCACTTATGTAAAATCCAAATTTGTTATTATAAGATAGGTTATCACTTACAATCCAACTTCCACAAGTGCCAGTACTTGCTTTAGCGTCATCAGTAGTTTTTTCAGACATGTCGCATGATGCTAATTTATTATAATTTTTATCTATTATTCCAGTTGGTTTTCTATAAATTCCTGATATTTTGGCCATATATTGTGGACTTTTATTTTTGCCTAATTGTTGAGTTCCATCTTTATTGTATACGATTGGATCTGGATATGGTTGGGTAAATAATTGAGTTCTGTCTTTTTCGTTTAAGATGTTTTCTGTATATAATATTTGATAGAAGATATTTAGTAATCCTTCTATATTACCATATAGTCCCGTATGTCCTGGAAATGGTATGTTTCTACCTTTTTGGTCTGGAGTTATATATTCTTCAGTTATTTTTCCGCCGGTAATGTTATTTTGGTGTGCTAAATTTTTATAAGTTAAGTTTTGATTATCGATTATTTGAAGTAGGTTATCTAGTTTTGTTAGAAAGTTATTTATTGATAGTCTTAATATCATATATCCTATATCGCTGTATTCATAGAAGTTTTTATATTTTTCTTTTTCTATTAAGTTTTCTTGACATTGTTTTAATATTTTGATAGTTTCTTGTGGTGGTAGGTTATCTATTCTTGTATTTGTCTTTAAATTTGCAGTAAATTTTAATATAGATTCTATACTTGTATTTAAGTTAAAGTTTGGGTTATATTCTTTTAGAGGGGTATTTAAGTTAAGTTTTTTATTTTTTAAATCTTGCATTATAATAGTTGAGGTTATTAGTTTGCTAATGGAGTCAAACGAGAAGAAGGTATTTTCATCTATTGGTTTAGAGTTTGGATCTTTGTTGTATCTTCCGCCGTAAGCAGTAATATTAAAGTATTTATTTTTTATTCCTACTTGTAGTCCTGAGGTTATATTATTTGTTAAAAGTGGTGTTATTTTATTTATTAGGGAGTTAAGAAAATAGTATAATAGTTCTTCTATAGAATTATCTTTACAGTTTATAATTATTTGATAGAATTCTTTTTTTATGTTTTCTAGGTTTATAGTTTCTTGGTTTAGACTCTTGTTTAGTTCTTCGATAAGATTGTTAATTTTATTTTTTTCGGTTTTTAATAGATATTTACTCATTGTTGTTCCTCCTTTTTAATTTTGGTATATATTTTACAACTTTTGATTGGGGAATGCAATATTTTTATTGTAATTATATTTAATGGTGTAAATAGTGTAAATTATATTTATTTGATTAATATTTTTGTTAGGTTTGGTTTATTTTATGTAAATTATTTCTTCTATAGAATTATAAATTTAATTTTAGGTGGTATTTATTGAGTTTGTTTGTTATAATATAGTAGTAAATTGAGAGGTGAATTATAGTGAAATTAATTGATTTGTTATGTGATGTTGAATATGAAGATATTCAAGGAGATTTGGGGTTAGAAGTTTGTGATATTGCATATGATTCTAGGAAAGTTAGTGAGAAGTGTGTTTTTGTAGCGTTATGTGGATTTAGGTTAGATGGTCATGATTATATTGATGGTGCGATTAAGTTAGGTTGTAAGTGTGTTATTGTAGAGAAAGATGTTAAAGTAAGTGGTGATATTACTGTAATTAAGCTTAAGGATACGAGGGTTGGTTTATCTAAGTTGTCTAGAAGGTTATTTAATTATCCTGATAAAGAGCTTACTACAATAGCGGTTACGGGTACTAAGGGTAAGAGTACTACTAGTTTTATGATTAAGAAGATATTGGATGATAGTGGTAATAGTTGTGGTTTGATTGGTACTATGGGGGTATTTTATTTAGATAAGTATTATCATACAGTTAATACTTCTCCAGAGAGTTATGATGTGTTTAAGTATATGAGAGAGATGTTAGATAATAATGTTAAGTATATGGTAATGGAGGTATCTAGTCAGTCTTTAAAGTTAAAGAGATGGAATGGTGTGTTGTTTGATTATGCTATGTTTACTAATTTGAGTTTAGATCATGTTGGGGAAGATGAGCATGAGAGTTTTGATGATTATAAGTATTGTAAGAGTTTATTATTTAAGCAATGTAAGGTAGGAGTATTTAATATAGATAGTGAGTACTATGGTGATATGGTTAATGGGACTAGTTGTAAAGTTGTTACTTTTGGTAGGAGTAGTGAGGCAGATTATAGGTTAGTTAGTTGTAAGAATATTATAGAAGATTGTTTTATTGGGATAGAGATGGAGGTTTGTGGAAAGATTAATTCTAAGTTTAGGGTTAGTATTCCGGGATATTTTACGGGATATAATGCAATAGGTGCGATTAGTGTTGGTGATTTATTAGGTATATCTTTAGATAATATAAGAAAGAGTTTAGAGAATGTTTCTGTTAAGGGAAGAATGGAGTCTATATTAGTTTCTAGTAAGTTTAAGGTATTAATTGATTATGCTTATCAGGGAATTGCAATGGAGAATGTGCTTACTACGATTAAAGAGAGTAATCCTAAGAGGATTGTTACAGTATTTGGTTGTGGGGGTAATAGGAGTCGTCAGAGAAGGTTTGATTGTGGGGAAGTGTCTGGTAAGTATGCTGATTTTAGTATTATAACGGCGGATAATCCTAGGTATGAAGATAATGATGATATAGTAAAGGATATATTGGTTGGTATGAAGAAGACTAATGGTAAGTATAAGGTTATATCTGATAGGAAAGATGCTATTAAGTATAGTATTGTTAATGCAAGAGAGGGAGATGTTATTCTTATATTAGGTAAAGGGCATGAGGATTATCAAGATATATGTGGTGTTAGATATCCTTTTGATGAGAGGGTAATTATTCGTGAGATAATAGATAGTTTAAGTGAGGAAGATGTAGAGAGGCTTGGTATTATAAGATAATGTTTTAGTATTTATAGCTTGAAAGGAATGATTAAAATGTATAATTTATATATAGATGATGTGATTAAGTATTGTGGTGGTAAGTTATTATATGGTAATAAGGAACAGATATTGGGTAATATTTGTACTGATAGTAGGAAAATAAATGAGAATGATGTTTATGTTGCTATTGTTGGGGAAAAGTTTGATGGTAATGATTATTATGAGGATGCTGTTAAAAGGGGGGCTAGTTGTTGTATTATTAGTAAGATAATAGATGGTATTTCTTATGATAAGTGTGCTACTATATTAGTAGATGATACGATAGAATGTTTGCAAAAGTTAGCTAGTTATAAGAGGAATTTATATAATATTCCTGTTATTGCTGTTACTGGTAGTGTTGGTAAGACTAGTACTAAGGATATTATTTATAGTGTTGTTAGTAAGAAATATAAGACTTGTAAGACTATGGGGAACTATAATAATCATCTAGGAGTACCTTTAACTATATTAAGTCTTAGGGATGATGAAGCGTTAGTGATAGAGATGGGGATGAACCATTTAGGAGAGATATCTTTACTTAGTAAGATAGCAAAGCCTAGTATTTCTGTTATTACTAATATTGGTACTGCTCATATTGGTAATTTGGGTAGTAGGGAAAATATTTTAAAGGCTAAGATGGAGATATTAGATGGTATGATAGATAATAAGATTATTATTAATAATGATAATGATTTGTTATATAAGATGGGTATAGATATGGACAATAAATATGATATATATACTTATTCTATTGATAATGATAGTGATTATAAGGCTGTTAATATTAGGGATAGTGTATTTGAGAGTAAGTTTGATATAGATGGTATAGATAAAGATGTTGTTGTTAATGTTGGTGGTAATGCTTATATATATAATTCTTTAGTTGCTTATATAGTAGGAGATATGTTAGGAATAGATAAGGATAGAATTAAAGAGGGAATAAGTGAATTTAAGCTTAGTAGTAATAGGTTGGAGAAGAAAGTTAATAGTAATGGTGTAGTTATTATAGATGATACTTA
This sequence comes from uncultured bacterium, assembly GCA_949285775.1. Classification (GTDB taxonomy): domain Bacteria; phylum Bacillota_I; class Bacilli_A; order RF39; family UBA660; genus RUG11198. The sequence goes on along the minus strand of CASEAD010000004.1, from coordinate 666 downwards.
TAATGCTAATTATGATTCTATGAGGTCTTCTTTAGAGTTATTAGGTCGTGTTAAAGATAAAAGAAAGATTGCTATTATAGGGGATATGTTAGAGTTGGGTAATTATACGGAAGAGTTACATAAGAATATTGGAGATGTTGTTATAGATAATAAGATAGATGTTTTAATTACTGTTGGTGAGTATTCTAAATATATTGTAGATAGAGTTATAGAGTTAGGTTTTAGTAAAGATAATATTTATAGTTATGATAAAGAAGAAGAGATAGATAGATCTTTATTAAATAAATTTGATAAGGAAGATATTGTTTTAATAAAGGGATCACATGGTATGAATTTAATTAATGTAGTTAATAGATTGATGAGTATATAGTAGTTTATAAATCACTTTTTAAGTGGTTTTTTCTTTTGGGGTTATTTAATGGTAAACTTTGTTGATTTTTAAATATATTTACTATATAGTATGAAGCTACGAGGGAGAATGGTTATGAGAGTTTGGAAAATAGTTAGTACTATGTTAAATAAAAGTAGTAATAATAGTTTAAATAATAATGATAGTAATCAAAGTAGAGAAAATGGAGAAAATCAGTTTGATAGTAGATTAAGTGATAGTCAAAGTTTAAAAGAGAATGATAGTTATAGTGAAAGTAATTTTCAAGATAGAAATAG
>CASEAD010000003.1 GCA_949285775.1 uncultured bacterium | reverse complement strand
TTTTAAATTAGATGTATCTAATACTCCATTACTACCATCAGAATAATTTATATCTATATTAGCAGTAGATACTGCTAAAGATATATCACTAGAGGTTATTGCATAAGTTACTCCTAATAATATTAAAGCTATAGTAATAATATATACTGCTACTATTCTTTTATCTAGTTTCATATATTACCACCAACTATAAAAAGACTACAAAGTATGCCTAAAAGAAGGCTCACAATGTAGTCTTTAATACATATATTATAAGGGTTTAATTTATTTGCCCCCCCCCCGTTAACTTTTAAGTAATTTAGCATAGTATCACTCCTTCTAATATTTCCTCTTAACATTATATCTGATAATTATCTTCTAAAGTAAACACAACATTCTCATTAATCCAATTCTTTCTAGGATCAACAGCATCCCCCATTAAAACAGATACTCTCTTCTCTGCTAAAGCAACATCAGTTATACTAACCTTAACTAAACTCCTATTCTTAGGATCCATTGTTGTCTCCCATAACTGAGTATAATTCATCTCTCCTAATCCTTTATATCTTTGAACCTTATAGTTACTCTTACCTTCCGTAAGTTCTCTTAATTCTTCATCAGTCCATACATAATGTTCCTTATTACCAATAGTTATCTTATATAAAGGAGGCATAGCAATATATAAATTACCATTCTCAATTAAAGGTTTCATATATCTATAGAAAAAAGTCAATAATAAACATTGAATATGTGCTCCATCAACATCAGCATCCGTCATAATAATAACCTTACCATAACAAATATCTTTAATATTAAAATTATTACCATAACCAGCACCAATAGTATGAATTAAAGTATTAATCTCTTCATTCTTAAATATATCTTCTATCTTAGCCTTCTCTGTATTCAAAACCTTACCCCTAAGAGGTAAAATAGCCTGTGTCTTTCTATCTCTACCTTGCTTAGCAGAACCACCCGCAGAATCTCCCTCTACTATAAATAATTCTCGTGCTAATTTATCCTTAGTCTGAGCAGGAGTTAACTTACCACTAAGAATTTTCTCTATCTTCTTAGAATCTTTCCCCTTCCTAGACTCTTCCCTAGCACGACGAGCAGCCTCTCTAGCTTCCTTACCTTTTAAAGCCTTACTAACAATCAAAGTTGCAATAGACTTATTCTCTTCCAAAAAAAACTTTAACTTCTCTGTAGTAATATTCTCTACAATAGTCCTTGCAATAGGAGTACCTAATTTAGACTTAGTTTGCCCCTCAAACTGTAAAATAGCTTCAGGAATTTGCACACTTATAATAGCAGTTAACCCCTCTCTAACATCAGAACCTTCAAAAGCTTTATCTCTATTCTTAATAAAATTATTCTCTTTAGCATAATCATTCAATACCTTAGTAAGAGCAGTCTTAAAACCAACCTCATGACTACCACCATCACTAGTCTTAACATTATTAACAAAAGAAACAATATTCTCAGAATAACTATCCGTATATTGCATCGCTATAGAAACATTAACATTATCCTTACTAGCCTCAAAACATAAAACCTTATGAATAGCATCCTTACCTTCATTCAAATACTCACAAAAACTCTCTAAACCATTCTCATAAAAATACTTCTCACTCTTATCCTCTAACTCATCTATTATCTCTATAGTAAGCCCATTAACCAAAAACGCACACTCTTGCATTCTCTCACATATCGTACTAAAATTAAACTTAACACTAGGAAAAATACTCTTATCTGGCATAAACCTAACCGTAGTACCCGTCTTATTAGTAGTACCTAATTTCTTTAACTTAGTATCTACCTTACCACCATTCTTAAAACTAATAAAATATTCATAACCATCTCTTCTCGTAGTAACTTCCATCCATTCACTCAAAGCATTAACAACAGAAGCACCAACACCATGAAGTCCCCCACTTACCTTATAACCACCTTCAGAAAACTTACCACCAGCATGTAACACTGTATAAATAACCTCAGGAGTACTCTTACCAGACTCATGCATTCCCGTAGGAATCCCTCTACCCTGATCAGTAACACTAACAGATCCATCCTTATGCATAATAATCTTTAAATAATTACCATAACCATTCAAAACCTCATCAACACCATTATCAACAATTTCCCATACCAAATGATGAAGCCCCCTCTTATCAGTAGAACCAATATACATACCAGGCCTCTTCCTAACAGCCTCTAATCCCTCTAAAATTTTAATAGAACTCTCATCATAATTGCTCTTCTTTACCATATATATCATCTACCTTCTCTATCACTAATAATTATACCATAACAATAACAAAACATCAAAAAAATTTACTAAAACTTTACCTAACAAAAAGAAGATAATCTACTTATCTCCCTCAAACTTCCTCTTCAACACCTTAACAGGACCAGATCTATCCTGAAACAAATCCGAAGTAGACTCTCCCCTATATATCCTTCCAATAAAATTAGCCAAAAACTCTGAACAATCAACAATATGTAACCATTCCCTATTTCTATAAACTATATCAATATAAGATGCATTAGTAGTATAAACCCCCTTAAACTTACCATTATTATAATATTTATCAAATTTATCAATACCTTCCGTCACCAAAACAAAAGTACTAAATAAATATATATTATTAACACCCTTACTATTTAACATATCAATAACCTCAAACATACTCTCCCCAGACGCTATAATATCATCAACAATAATACCAGTCATACCCCCTATATTAGAATAACCATTATACCTATGAGCAATAATAGGATTCTTCCCATTAACAACCCTATTATAATCCCTCTCCTTATAACAATTAGCTAAATATCTACTAACATGAGGATTATTAAACGAATTTAATACAATAGTACTCCTACCAATTGCCCCATTATCAGGAGAAACAACAACAATATCCCTAAGTTCATCTTTACTCACATCATTAATAAACCTCTCTAACATAACACTAGTTAAAGGTAAACTACCAAACTCTGTATCAGATAAAGCTTGCTCTACATCAATAGAATGCGCATCACAAGTAAAAATCCCCCTAATAGCAGGATTCCTATCAAACTCATGCAACCAACTAGCACAAGTCAAAGCCTCTCTCCCATTCCTTCTATGTTGCCTACCAGCATAAAGCATAGGCATAACAATAGATAATTCCCTAGAATGACCATTACAAGCTCCAATAGTATCCCTTAACTGTTGCATCAAATCATTAGGAGACGTATGTTGTACTATCCCTCTCATCTTATAAATACCACTATAATTATAAACATCACTACAAATAAAAACAGACTTATTCCTAACACTATCCATTATCTCAACCTTCTCACACCCATCACTAAACCAAGATTCCTTAACATCAAGCATAAAAGTATATTCATCACTATCTAAACCATAACTATTAAGTAAATGCTTATCTATCTTACTTCCTAATTCCAAACAACTCTTTAATACTAATAATCTTAATCTCTCATTTTCAACTAACTTCTTACCTCTCATACTACTCTACTCCTTATTTATAATTAATTACTATCAAATAAACAAATAAATAATACACTCATTAACCCTACACATCACTCCTATACTATATAACTACCAAAATTCTATCATTTTTAACAAAACAAATCAAGTAAAAAACAAAATAAAATAAACAAATAAACAATAATTACAAATAAGTAAACCAAAATAAACTATTCATATATAAAACCATATCACTCATTCAAAAAGCACATAAAAATGTGCCCAACATTAACAACAAATATTTCTATTATTTCCATTATTACAGAATAATACAAAGAATATAATTAATACCACAATTATAATCCATATCCAACTACCACCAAAGCCATCACAGCCACATCCATAGCCTGGATAACCTCCAAAACCATACATGAAATTCAACCCCCTTTCAATACTATTATATTTATCATAGAAAAAAATCAATATAATGAAAACCCATAAACAAATAAATGAATTTACCATATTATATTCAAACTAACAAATAATGTATTAAAATACAGAAAAAAACAAACCTAACTTAAGGTCTGTCAAATATCATAATGGCGCCTGATGTAGGACTCGAACCTACGACCTATCGGTTAACAGCCGAGTGCTCTACCGACTGAGCTAATCAGGCATTCCCTAAAGACTTTTTAATTATATAATATATTTTAAAATAAATCAATACCTTTTTTATCACTTTTTAACTATTTTTTCCAAAATCCATAAAATTATACTAGAAAAACCAAAAATCTTTCTAGTATAATCTAACTTTTATATTTAAATAAACTATCAACCGCTAAAGCATTCAATTCCAAATCAGCTTTTATTCCTTTCTTATAAGCATAATAAGCCGCTGCACCTATCATAGCAGCATTATCTGTACAATATCTCATTCTAGGCACTAAAAACCTAATACCCTCTTTTTCACATAAATCTTCTAAACTTTTCCTAAGCCCACTATTAGCAGCAACCCCACCAGCCATAACTAAATTCCTAACCTTATACTCCTTTAAAGCCCTCATAGTTTTCTTTACTATAACACTAACAACCCTATTTTGAAAACTAGCACATACATCATTAACCCTAATCTCATTACCCCTCTGTTTTTCATTATGAACTAAATTAACAACAGCACTCTTAAGACCACTAAAAGAAAAATTATAACTATCATCATCCATAGGATAAGGCAAATCATAACTATCCTCACCCTCGTAAGATAACTTATCAATCAACGGTCCCCCAGGATAATCCAAACCAAGAATCTTAGCAACCTTATCATAAGCTTCACCTACAGCATCATCTAAAGTAGAACCAATTTCTTCAAAAGAATAATCACTATCCATATAAACTAAACTTGTATGTCCCCCACTAACAACTAACGCAATTAATGGAAACTCCAATCTACTTTCTAAATTATTTGCATATATATGCCCAGCAATATGGTGAACAGGAATTAAAGGCTTTTTAGTAATAAGTGCAATCGTCTTAGCAGCTTGTACCCCTATCAATAAAGAACCAATTAACCCAGGCCCATAAGTAACCCCAATAATATCAATATCATCTATCTTCATATTAGCCTTTGTTAATAATTCATCTAAAACAATTGTAATACACTCAATATGACTACGACTAGCAATCTCTGGAACTACTCCTCCAAACCTCTTATGAATATCAATCTGCGTAAAAACAACAGTCTCTATCTCAACACTACCATTCTTTATAATACTCATACTAGTCTCATCACAAGAAGACTCAATAGCCAAACAATAAACAACATCCATTTACATCACCTGTTTTTCCATTAAAATACCATCCTCATCACCATAATAAAATCTCCTCAAAGCAACTTCCCTAAATCCAAACTTCTTATATAACTCTCTAGCAATCTCATTACTCTTCCTAACCTCTAAAGTAATATTCACAACTCTATTATTAATCCCAATTACCACTAAATAACTAAGTAACTTCTTACCTATTCCTTGCCCCCTATACATAGGCTCAACAAAAAAATCATCAATTTCCATTCTATCATAAATTAATTCATACTTTAAATAACCAACAACCTTATCATCTATCCTATACTCTATCCCATTAAGAAAAGGATTAGGATTATCAATATACCTCAAATCAACTATCATTTCAAATCCTCTAAAGCCTGTGGCAACTTCAAATAATTAGGATTAACTAAATAAACATTACATCTTTCACTATCCTTATAATATTCTACAATCTTTATAATATCTAACTCCTGCTTTCTAACACGCATACCATTAACAACAATATCTTTATCACTAACTATCACAGGATTATATCTATCAATAACTTTTAAAACATCACTAATATCATAAAAACCCTCTTTTATAACCTCACATCTATCACCATCATATAACCCCATATAATAATTATTATGATGAGCATCAATCAACGATAAAACATATCTCCCTACACTAGAAATAGCCCTCATCTTTAAAGAAGATACACATATAATGTCAATTCCTTCTAAATAACCATATACCTTAGCAACAGTAACTCCTATCCTAAGACCAGTAAAAGAACCCGGACCATTAACTACCATAATCTTATCAACATCACCAACATCTATATTAGCCTTCTTTAATACCTTATCAATATAACTAACAGTATATACAGAATGCATATTAGGTATACATTCTAAAATCTCAGCTAAAATAACATTATTCTTAATTAAAGCAATAGACACATCACTACTAGATGTATCTATAAACAAAATTATCATAAACTAGCCTCGCAAATACTAACATACTTTTCTCCATGAGGTTTAAATACTAAAACTCTAGTATTTTCTCCCGTAATCTTAAAAGTAATATCTAACCTCTCCTCAGGCAAATAATCTTCTATCATCTCAGCCCACTCAATAATAGTTACTCCACCTTTATTAAAATACTCCTCAATACCAAGCCCATCTATCTTACCATTAGTACGATAAACATCCATATGATACAAAGGAAGCTCGCCAACATATTCCTTAATAATATTAAAAGTTGGTGATGTTATATCCTCAATAGCCATTGCATCAGCAAATCCTTTAGTAAACACAGTCTTACCACTACCTAAATCACCGTTTAAACAAATAACCATATTAGGAAATTTCTCAGATTCAATATTTTGTGCAATCTCAATAGTTTCTGCATCACTATGTGTTGTAATTTTAAATGTATTATCCATATTTACTCACCCTTCTTTTTTTACTACCACTTAATTATAGCAAACTATCCACTTAAAAGACAATACTTTTTTTACAATTTAATATTATTTTCTATTTTTTTCAAAAAAATTGCAACATTTAAACAATTTTATGATAAAATAATACATAAAAGGAGAATAACTGATGGATAAAAGAATAAAAGAACTAACACAATTAAAACAAGCCGCACTAGAATATAGTTGCGAACAAAACGGTCATACATATGGCCCTTGGCAAAAAGAAGATGAAAATAATTGTTCAAGAGAATGTAAAAAATGTGGTTTTAAAAGAACACTACCACTAACAGATGAAATAACAAAAGAAATAGCAAAACAACAAAAAGCAAAAGAATTATTAGAGTATCTTCAAAACAAACAACCTACACCAGAAAACATAATTTTCTACCTTTGGACAATAAAAAAATATTTAAGCTATATAGACATCGATGAACTAGCAAAAATAATAACAAAGCAAAATAAACCAAATGTCGATAGCTTAGAAGAATATATTCTAATAAATAGCCTAATAAAAAGCATCCACGATACACATACTGACATAAAAACAACTAAAGAAGAAGATTGGGAACATTATAACTTATTATGGCAAGAAGTAGAAACATATATGGAAAATCAAACTACACTAACAAAGAGTTCAACCCTATAGTGAACTCTTTTTATAAATACATAAACATACTTAAATACTATCCATAAATACTAAATAAAAACTTACCTAACTGAATACTTAAAATAGTTACTCCAACTAAAATAGCCATTAAAATAACAATATTAACATATCCTCTATTCCCAAGTTTTTTCTTTCTAACATGTGCTACTGACGCACCACCCTGTTCATACCCTGTACTTTCCATTCTCGGACTCTCTAAAACAACACCTTGAATAGGTTGTGGACCCTGAACTTGTGCCTCACCCTGAACCACATTTTGTACTGGTGGTTCTGAAGAAATAATCTGTGGATTAGGATTATTTATTTGTGGCTCTGGACTATTTATTTGTGGCTCTGGATTATTTATAGGACCACTAAATATATCAGAACTTTGATTATTTTGAACTTCCCCACCAA
>CASEAD010000002.1 GCA_949285775.1 uncultured bacterium | reverse complement strand
TAATGGAGAGACTATTTACTTAGTAATACCAGCCTTAACTGAAGATAGAAGACGTGAGTTAGTTAAGCAAGTTAAAGAGCTAGCAGAAGAAGGTAAAATTGCTCTTAGAAATATTAGGCAAGATGCTAATAATGATATTAAGAAATTAAAATTACCTGAAGATGAAGAAAAGGTTGGTATAGAAGAAGTTCAAGAATTAATAAATAAATATAATAAAATTATAGATGAGAAATTAAAAGTAAAAGAACAAGAATTAATGACTATATAGCATAAGATAGATTTGTATTAATCTATTTTTTTCTAGAGTTATAGAATTATGAAAAATATTATAGAAATTAGTGATATTTATTTGACTTGATAATGATTTTATGATAGAATTTAATATGTTTTAAAGACCTCGAGTTGTTAACTCAACCGCACCGAATAGGTTATAAGTGATTATTCCACCTTAAGGGCGAGTCTTAAACAAAATTTTATAAGGAGGTAAAATATGAAAGCTATTATTGAAACCGGTGGAAAACAATATAATGTTGCTGAAGGAGATATTATCTATATTGAGAAATTAGATGCTAATGAAGGCGATAAGATTGTTTTCGATAAAGTACTTATGGCAAATGGTGTTGTAGGTAATCCTTATGTTAAGGGTGCTAGTGTTGAAGGTGAAGTTGTAAAAAATGGTAAAGGTAAAAAATTAAACATCTTTACATATAAACCTAATAAAACTAGTACAAGAAAAAGACAAGGTCACCGTCAACCATATACTAAAGTTGAAATTAAGAAAATTAAATAGGTGACTAACTATGATTAGGATTAATGTAATTATTAATAATAATAACTACAAAAAAATAAGTTTTAAAGGACACGCATTATATGATGACTATGGTAAGGATATTGTATGTGCTGCAGTAAGTGCTACTTATTTATGTACTGTAAATGCTATATTATCTATATCTAGTGATAGTATTAATGTAATACAAAGTGATGATATAAATATTATAGAAGTTATATATAATGATAATATTACAAAAAAATTATTAGATAATATGTTAAAGTGTCTTAAAAGTATTGAGAAAAATTATCCTAAATATATTAAAATAAATAGTAAGGAGGAAGAATAATGGTTAAATTTTTAGAATTTAATATACAACTATTTGCTCATAAAAAAGGACAATCTTCTACATCTAATGGTAGAGATTCTGCAGGTAGAAGACTTGGCGCTAAAGCTAGTGATGGTGAATATGTAAATGCCGGTGCTATAATATATCGTCAAAGAGGAACTAAGATTCATCCTGGTACTAATGTAGATAGAGGTAAAGATGATACTTTATTTGCGCTTACTAGTGGATATGTTAAATATGAACATTTAGATAAGAATAAAAAGCAAGTAAGTGTTTATGCAGAAAGATAATTTAATTTATAAGCAATCATTAATTTGATTGTTTTTTCTTTACTAAAATTATTTTTTGTTGTAAAATTGAATAGGGTGATATAATGAGAAAACCTTTAGTTTTATGTATATTAGATGGTTGTGGATTAAGAGAAGAATCAGATGGTAATGCTTTCAAAAATGCTTATAAACCAACTTTTGATATGTTAATGAATATTTATCCACATTCTATTTTAGAAGCCAGTGGCCCTTACGTAGGATTACCAGTTGGCCAGATGGGCACTAGTGAAGTAGGACACATGAATATTGGTAGTGGTAGAGTTGCTTTACAACCTATTGAAGCTATAAATAATTCTATTAAAAATAAGTCTTTATTTAGTAATAAAGAAATATTAAAAGTATTAAATCATGTTAAAGAAAATAATTCTAATTTACATATATTAGGATTGTTATCTGATGGAGGAGTACATTCACATATTAATCATTTACTAAGTTTACTAGATATGTGTAAAGAAAATAATATAACTAATGTTTATTTAGATATGTTTACTGATGGAAGAGATACTTATGAAAAGAGCGCTATTAAATATTTAGATATATTAAAACAAAAAATAGATGAGATAAATATTGGTTGTATTTCTACTATATCTGGTAGATATTATGCTATGGATAGAGATAATAACTTTGATAGATTAAAACTAGCATATGATGCAATTTGTTATGGGGAAGGTCCTATTTATAACAGTTATCAAGAATTAGTAGAAGATAACTATAAGAATGGTATATATGATGAGTTTTTTATACCAGGAATAATAGAAAAGTGTCCTATCAAAGATAATGATGGCGTAATTACATTTAATTTTAGAAAAGATCGTTTAAGAGAAATGTTTACTTGTTTAAGTAATCCTAATGAGTATAAAGATTTAGCTAAGGATAAGAAACTAGATATTATAAATTATAAGAATTTATTAACTTTAACAATGTTTCCTGTTACAGAAACAGTCTTATCTTTACATGCTTTTGATGATTTAAATTTAAAAAATATATTAGTAGATTATTTGCATAACCATCATTTAAGTCAATTAAGAATAGCAGAAACAGAAAAATTTCCTCATGTTACATTCTTTTTCGATGGTGGTAGAGAAGTAGAATACGATGATATGAAAAAAATAATTATTCCTTCACCTAAAGTAGCAACTTATGATTTAAAGCCAGAAATGAGTGTTTATGAAGTAACAGATGATTTTCTAAAAGAAGTAGGCAATTATGACGTTACTATTATGAACCTTGCTAATGGGGATATGGTTGGACACACAGGTAATTATGATGCAGCTAAAAAAGCTGTAGAGCATATGGATAAGTGTTTAAGTAGTATTTATAATAAAGTAAAAGAGTTAGATGGTATATTAATAATTATTGCCGATCATGGTAATTGTGATATGATGTGGGATAAAGATCATACCCCTGTTACTAGTCATACTACTAATCCTGTTCCTTGTATTATTACTAAAAAAGAAATATCCCTAAAGAATGGAATACTAGCAGATATAGCGCCTACTATGTTAGAATTACTTAACTTACCTATACCTAAAGAAATGACAGGAGAAAGTTTAATTAAGAAAAATGGATAAAAATAGATTAAAAGATATAGAAAAGAAAATTAATGAATTAAAAATTATTAATTATAGTGAAGAAGAACTAGAATCTAATAGTAATTTCCTAAAAATTATAAAAGGTAATTATTATTTAAATAATGGTCATAATATTACAAGGGAAAAAGT
>CASEAD010000001.1 GCA_949285775.1 uncultured bacterium | reverse complement strand
TAAAGATATTTATAAGTGTATGTTTTTTCGAAGGATATCATCACAGGGTGTTATAATAGATTTATTACCGTTAATTTTATTTTTAAGACTAAATTCTGAGTTAAGTGTAGGAGCTTATAATACTTTATTTGCTATTCTTTCTATATTTGCTTTATCTGTTCTTAAAATATTAAATAAGAAAAATAGATCAAAGAAGTTTTATGTTCCATTATCTATTCTTATCTTTATTGTTTCAGTGATATTGGTTTATTATCCTAGTTTTATAACTTTAATGTTATATTATATCTTTATGAATACTTTAGGAACGGTTATAGAGTCTGAAAGTTGTAGTATTATTTATGCTTCAATAGATAATAAAGAATTAAAAGAATATAATAGGGAACATGATATATTTTTTAATATCTATATGTTAATAGGACAGGTAATAAGTTATTCGGTTGCCTATATTTTATATACATATTTTTATAATGTTAATATTTTATCAATAATAGTTTCTATATCGATGTTCTTTTTGATAGTGTCTGCTTATTACTTGCAAAAAACAGAAAATTATTTAGAAAAAGTAAAATAAGGTGCTATGTATTAGAGAAAAGGGGAGTTATTTTTGGGTATTTAAACTTATAAGTAATGACTTTTTGTGAGAAATTTGGTACAATTGTGATGTGGTGATAAGTATGTATGAATATAAGAGTCAAAGAGAGTTGTATGAGGCGGTAATGCCTGCGATGAGGGTTAAGTTAAGGTTATTAGAGAGTAGTGGGTATAGGGATATTAGTAGTGAGGATATTTGGAATTATTTGAGGGATAGTAAATGGAAGAATGGGGTTGATTTGACTTTAGCGGATGTTGTTAATGATATAATTCATGCGGATAATAAAGATATTGAGATTTATTTAAGTAATAGTAAGAAAGGTTAGATAATATGGATATGTGGGTTATATATGATGGATTAATAGTTGTTTTAGTTATTAGTTTAATATTATTTGTTAAGTTAAAGGGTAAAATTGGTAAGTTAGTTAGTGGGGTTATATTTAGTTTAGTTGTTATTATAGGTTGTATTTATTCTTTTTCTCCGCTTATGAATTCTATTAGTTATGGGCTTGATTTGCAAGGTGGGTTTGAGGTTTTATATGAAGTTAGTCCTATTGGAGATGATGATCTTGATAGTGATATGGTTTATAATACTTATCAGGCTTTATTAAAGAGGATAGATATATTGGGTGTTAGTGAGCCAGAGATTACAATTGAAGGAGATAATCATATTAGAGTTAGATTAGCGGGGGTTACTAATGAAGATGAGGCTAGGGAGATTTTATCTTCGACGGCGTCTTTGACGTTTAGGGATTATAATGATAATTTGCTTATGACTAGTGATGTTTTAGGGGGAAATGCTAAGGTTACAGTGGATAATTCTGGTAGACCAGCGGTTAGTTTGAGTATTAAGGATACGGATACTTTTTATGATGTTACTAGTAGGATATCTAAGATGAGTAATAATGTTATTGTTATATGGCTTGATTATCAAGAAGGGGTTGATAATTATTCTAGGGAGAGAGATAATTGTGGGTCTTTATCTGATTCTAGGTGTTTGAGTGCGGCTTCTGTTAGTCAGGGGTTCGCGAGTGATGTTATAATTAGTGGTAATTTTACTGAGGAAGAGGCTACTAGTTTAGTGGAACTTATTAATTCGGGGGCTCTTCCTACTAGGTTAGAGGAATTATCTAGTCGTACGGTTGAGGCATCGTTTGGTGAAAATAGTTTGAATAAGACTTTATTTGCGGGTGCTATTGGGGTTTGTTTAGTAGTATTTATTATGTTAGTTATATATCGTTTTTCTGGTTTTATTGCTAGTTTAGGAATTGTTGTTTATACGATGCTTACTTTACTTACTTTTTATTTGGTTGGTGGTGTTCTTACTTTGCCTGGTATAGCGGCTATGCTTCTTGGTATTGGTATGGCAGTGGATGCTAATGTTATTAGTTTTGAGAGAGTTAAGGATCAGCTTAAGATTGGAAAGAGTTTGGATGAGGCATTTAAGATAGGTAATAAGGAGTCTTTGACTAGTATAATAGATGCTAATATAACAACGCTTATAGTGGCAATTATATTATTTATATTTGGAGAGAGTTCTGTTAAGGGATTTGCTACGATGTTAATTATAAATATTATTGTTACTGTTATTGTAATGGTGGTGTTGGTTAAGGTAATTCTTGGTTTGTTTGTTAGGACTAGGTTTTTTGATAATAAATTAGGATTATTTGTAGGGGTTAGGAAGAGATCTATAAAGAAGGCAGATGAGGTAAGGATTCCTTTTAAGAAATTAGAGTTTGTTAGGAACAGGAAGATATTTTTTGGGATAACTATTATTATAATAGTTGTTAGTTTGGTATTTGAATTAAGAGGAGGACTTAATTTAGGGGTTGATTTTTCTGGTGGGACCAAGATAACGGTTAATATTACAGAAGGTGTTAGTGTAGAGAGTTTAGAAAGTGATATGGAGGAGTTTTCTTATAATATTAGAGCAATTGAGGAAAATAGTAATAATATAACAGTTACTATTATGGAAGTTTTAGATAAGGATAGTATTAATAGTTTAAAGGATTCTTTAGAGAGTGAGTATAATACAGATACAGATATTTATACTGTTAGTAAGGTTGTTAAGCAGGAACTTACGAAGAATGCGGTATATTCTTTGGTTATTGCTAGTATTGGTATTTTGATATATGTAGCGTTTAGATTTAAGTTTAATTATGCAGTAGCGGGAATTGTGGCTTTAATACATGATGTTTTGATGGTAATATTATTTTTTGCTGATTTTAATATAGAGATTAACACGATGTTTATAGCGGCTATTCTTACTATTATTGGTTATTCTATTAATGATACAATAGTTACTTTTGATATGATTAGGGAAAATTATAAGTATAGAGTTTTAAAGAAGAAAGAGTTAGCAAAGGATGAGAGAAAGTTAGAGAAGAAGTCTAAGAAAAAGAATAAGGTTATTATTGATGATAAGTTTAATGGGGATGATTTGATTGATTTGGTTAATGATTCAGTTAGGCTTACTTTGTTTAGGACTATTCTTACTACGGTTACAACTATTGTGCCTGTTATATGTATGATTGTTATGGGGGCTAGGGAGATAGTTAGTTTTAATATAGCGTTGTTAGTTGGTTTTATAGCGGGTGTTTATTCTTCTATTTATATATCTAATCAGTTATGGTTAATATTAGAGACTAAGAGTTTAGGTAAGAAGCCTAAGGAAAAGAAGAAGGATGATGATGAGATAGAAGAGATTAGTGTTAAGGGAATTAATTGTTAGTTCTCTTTTTATTTACATTTATTTGTAAAATGTGGTTAATTGTTATTTTGATTATTTATTGTTGGTGGTATATATGGTATTATTATTGTAGATAGGAAGTTGGTTATTATGAATAAAAAAGAAAAAGAATATAAGGCTAGGAATATGAGTGGAAAGGTTAGTATATTGTTTATTGTTGTGGTGGTAGGAATAATAGGTATTTGTTTAGCGGTTAAGAATTTAGTTAGTTTTGATGATAGTGATGTTTCTGGTGAGGATACTAGTAGTGGGGATGAGGTTATTGTTAGTGGGGAATATTATATTAGTTATAATGATGAAGAGTATATATCTAGTAATAGTGCTGGTTATGTGATTTCTATTAGTAGGAGGAATTTACCAGTAATTGTTAATGAAGGTAGGCAAGATATTGCGGATAAGATTGTAGATTCTTTAACGTTGATATCTGATGATGTATGGGATAATAGTATTAAAGTAACGGCGGATGAGGTTGTTTCTTCATATGAGAATGTGGGAGAAGATATGGATATGGGGGTTAGTTATATGATTAGTACAGGGGTTGTTACTGATAATAGGTTATCTTTTGTTATGGAGATGAGTGGTAATTTTGGTGGTGTTTCTTGGGATGGGGAAAGTGGTTATAATTATGATGCAGTAAATGGGGCAATACTTACTTTTGATAATATTGCAAATAATTATGAGGGGTTATATAATGCTATATATGATGATGTTAAGGCTTATATAGATAATCAAGATTATGTTAATGATTTAGGGAATGATGATAATGGTAATTGGGAGGAATTATTAAGTGATATAATACCTGAAAGTGGGAATTGGTATTTTACTGAGGATGGTATTAGAGTAATTATTCCTAGGAATTCTATTGGACCTAGTTCTGTTGGAAATATTATTGTAGATATTAGTAAAGATAATATTAATGAATATTTGAAGGATGAGTATAAGATAGTATAAGGGGATTGCTGTGATTTGTTATGGTAGGTTTGTTTCTGATTTGGAAGAAATGTTACCTAAAGAATTTACATAAAATATGATAAAGAGGCTAAATATTTAATAGATAATTTTTGTGATTAATACTAATAGTTTTATTAATATTGGAAAATTATTGGAGAAAATTTAAAAAAATACTGAGAAGGGAAAACGATAAGTTTATTTCTTTTTTGTTTATAAGTATTGATTTAAAATTAATTAAGTAGTAATATTTTATTATGAATGGAAGTGGTTAGGGATGGATGAAAAGC